>RFLO01000029.1 GCA_003693875.1 Candidatus Pacearchaeota archaeon
AAGGTGAAATTTGTTGATTCCCGCCTCATTGTTCTTGAAAATGTTGCTGATTTAAAGGCAATTGACACGGTTCAAGTTTTTGGCCCATTATCTTATTCAAATAAGTTTTTTTATAACGAGACGACGGTGAAGTTTCCAGAGATTTTTTCAGTTTATCCAAAGGTTATAACCCCTTCTTCTAGCTTTATCAGGGTCAAGGGGCATAATTTTAATCCGAAAATATCAAAGATTTATCTTGACGGGGCAAGGGTTACAAACTTTAAGGTTCTCTTGCTTGATAGGGGGGATTTTGAACTTGAAATTCCTTTAGCTAGTCCATCTATTGGCGTTCATAAAATCTATTTTGAAAACCCGACGATGAGCCCGACCACAGATTACCTTATGAAAAGGCCTTTTAGCCCCGAAAAATCAAATGAGGTCTTTTTTGAGGTTAGACAGGCTATTTCAAATGATATCTCTCTTAAGAATTCTCGCGTTGAGTTTGTGTTTGATGGAAATGACGGGACATTGAAGAAAATCAGGCATCTTGTTTATGGAAGCGAGTTTAATTTGACGGAAAGGTATCCGTGGAGGATGCAGTTTAGGCATCTTTTGGACAAGAACTTTTTGTCAAGAAGCAAGAATCCAATAATGGAGACTTATTTTAATCCAATGAATCTTGGATGCAGTTTTTCTTCTAATGGGGGTACGAGCAGTAGCGGCGCTGCGTCTGTTAATTTTTATTGGAGTGGCTGCAAGATAGATTCTTCTAATACCTTTGATTTTTACGAGAATTATTTTCTTGAGCCAAATAGCGACTTTGTTAATTTGACTTACGGTTTTTCTAGAGGTTCTGTTCAAAATTACTCTCTTGATTCTCTTCGCCTTTACCTTGGTGTTAAAGACACTTTAAAGGGAAGCTACGGGATGGCTTCAACAAGGGAGATTGAGACTTTTTGGTCGCCTGCAAAGGCAATGCATGGGCGGGGCAAGGAGGTTTTATGCGACCCGCAAAATCCGGATATGGCTCATCTTTGCCAGATTTTTCCAGGGGCAGTCAATGTAAAGTGGATGGACAAGGAAGGCGACGGCTTTTTACTTTACAGTCTTGTTGATTTTTGGATGGCTTATTTTGGAGGAAAGTCTGATTACATTTATGCTTTTCCAACTGACAACATGAGCCTTTTTAAGGATTATTCTTATTTTGGTGACTTTGGAGTCTTTGGCTCTACTGTGATTGTAAAAACTGAAGACTCTTTTCATGCCATGCCTTCTGCACCATACACTTTTCCAGTTCCATTCAGGATAGGTGTTGGCAGGTCAAGGTTTGGTGCAAATATGAGCTGGATAGATGTAGCCGATGAATTTAGAAAGGTTCAGGTTTCAAATGGACTTCTTAAAACGCCTTTTGAGTTAAAGGATATTTCTCCAGTTCTTAAAAATCTTGACTTGCATTACATTGGCGATTATGCAAGTGAAGTTTTTAATATCTCCAATGGGCAAATTATCGGGTACCGCTCTGATGCAAGCCCATTGAATTTCGTAAATACACTTAAACGCTCTAAGACTTATTTTGGGGCAGGCCAGTCCTTTGCATTTTTTTGGATAAATACATTACTTGACTTTCTTGGGGGCGGTATGCGGATTAATCCAAATAAGTATGCACTTCAGATAACTTCTGAGCTTAGAAAGGCAGGAATAAGTCCTTGCTATTATACTCTTTATGGGGCTTACAGCCGAAACGCGCCAGAATACCAAAGCATTAAAAATGATGTTATCTGGCTTGACCCTGCAGGAAGCTTGTCTTTTCCTCCAGATTACAACGGTGAGCCAATAGCAATGATTGACCACCGCTCAAAAAACTTTCTTGACCTGCTAATAGGAAAGTATGCGGTCTTTAACCAGCAAGGAAAAGGCTCGAATTGTTTTTATCTTGATTCTGTTTATTCGCCTCCGCGGGACGGAATCTGGACGCCCCAGTTTAGCGAGAAAGGCAGAACACACGGAATGGCGGTTTCAATGCTTGATTTTATTAGGAATCTTAATTTGCGAATGAAGGCAATTGACAAGGATTCTTTTTTGCTTCATGAAGCCTTTGTTCAGGTTTCTGCTGCCGATGGAGTTATTCCAATGATGGGTGCTCCTGGCGGAGTCCGATTAGGGGCATTTTTAGGAGATTATAACAAAAGACGCGACGATGTCTTCTTTGAGCAAAGGGCTTTTTCAGGCTATGTTGACTTTTTGGTTTCAAACAATATCGGCGACCCTAATTTGGCAGTTATTTCTTATCTTGACGACCCGGGTTTTATTGTTAGTGGGAAGAATGCGGGGCTTATCGAGAGTAGCTATGTTTTTAACTTGTCGCAGGACTACATTCTCCCACAGGCTGTTGGCTTTTTGCTTGGCGGGGCAGTTCCAAGCGTGATGGAAGTTGGGGCTTTTAAGGAGAGAGGCTATGCAGCACTTTTTGAGGCTGACAAGATGGGTGGAAAGTACAAGGGAACTTTTTGGATTGATGCTTTTAAGGACTATGCAAGATTTACAAAGGAGCTTGTTTTGGCAAGAAAGAACTACCGAAGGTATTTTCACGGGATTTGGCACAAGGGAGTTTCTACTAATTCTTCTTTTTTCCACAGATATTATTTTTCCGAGAAAAAGGACGGCATTAAAAAATCTGAGTGGCCAAAAGTTTTAAGCGTTGTAAGGCAGCCTTTTGGAGCAAATGGTCCTGAAAACAGCTTTGGCATCTTTTTGCTTAATACTTACATTTTAGAACCTTCTCAGACCATAAATTTCACATTTAAGTTTAGTGATTATGGGCTTACTAGTGGAAAGCGTTATGCTCTTTTCGAGCGAAGTCCTACAGGAAGAAAGCCCCTTGGCTTTGTTTATTCTGATTTTAGCCGTGTTGTGAAAATTCCAGCAGGAAAACTTGCAGTCTTTGAGCTTGTCTACTGGCCAAAGAGCATGGATTTTGATAATGATTTTGTTCCAGATGGTATTGACAGGTGTCCAAGGACTCCATTTAAGCTAATCGGGCGTGTAAACCGTTTTGGATGCCCTATGCCACTTCTTGGAAAGTTCAGCAAGATATTGTCGACGGATTTTTCGAAGGTGTTTAATCTTAGCAGGGTTCAAGGCCTTTCTATTGGTGTTGATGGGGTTGGCCTGATTAAGTTTTTGGAGAATGTGAGTGTTCTTCGTTTTGATAATTCACTTGGCGGGAAGGTTCCATTAAACTTTAGCCGTGCTATGAATTTTAGCAAGAACTTTTTTGAGCTCGACTCGTTAAACTTTCCAGAATTGAATAAGTCTGCTCAAATTACTTTTTTTAACACTGGCCTTAAGAATCCACTCGTATTTTATAATGGTAAACTTTGTCCAAGTTCAATTTGTACTCGTATTTCTTATGACTCATCTACTACGGAGGTTGGTGTAACGGTTATTGGCTTTTCTAACTACAGTTTGAAAGAGGGGACCTGTGGCGATAAAATTTGTGGTATTGCTGAGAGTGCTAAAACTTGTTCTGATTGTGCGGTTTGCGGAAATAATGTTTGCGAGGCAGGAGAAACCACATCTTGT
>RFLO01000030.1 GCA_003693875.1 Candidatus Pacearchaeota archaeon
ATTGTCGTCGGACTGAGAATTGTCGGGGGGAGGAAGGGGGAGTTAAGAGTTAGGCAATGATTATCGGATTATTTTTTTTGATAAACTTTATTGCATCATCTAATTTGTTTCTACTTTCGGTATAAAGGGTCATTAATGGATCTGACTTTTTAACTACTCCGGTCTTTTTATGAAGTTTTAATCCTGCTGTTGCGGTTTCTGGAGTGCCAAGAATTCTGCAGATTGAATTAATCTCATGGTTACCAACTCTCTTAATTCTTCCGGATTTTTTTGAGTAAATTGTACGCCTAATTCTTCCAAGACGAAGATTAGCGACCCTTCTCTCAAAATTATTTGAACCGTTCTGGGCATTTACTATCTCCTTGAATTTTTGATAGGCTTCTCCAGAGATTAGGGCATTTTCTGCCAGCTTCCTTGGATTTTTTATTTTGCACATCTTAAAAATTTCTGATGCAAGAAAGATGGATTTATCCCTCAAATCTTGTGGAGCGTCTATTTCATTTCTCAGGACCTTTAAAATATCAAGCATTTCAAGTACAGGACCAAAGCCGTGACCAATAGGAAGGCTGCCATCGGTGTAGACTATGTGAAGGTTTAGTCCAAACTCTCTCGCAATTTTAAAAAACTTTTTTCCAAGAGATTTTGCTTTTTTAAGGTTTGGGACCTTTGCACCGCGTCCGTATGGGATATCTATTAAGAGATATTTTGCACCGGCAGCAATCTTTTTTGACATAATGGAGGCAAGGAGTTGCGCCTCTATATCGAGATTAAGCAACCTCTCTACACGAATTATCTTATCATCAGAAGGAGCAAGTCCAAGCGAGCCGCCCCATGCAAGGCAGGCTGATGTTTTTTTTACCACTTTCTTTATTTCATCTATTGAGAGTTCAACTTTTGCGAGAGTTTCAATGACATCGGCAGTTCCAGCAGCAGAGGTTATTGCCCTTGAAGATGTTTTTGGGAATATTAAACCCTGTGAAGCGCAAATTGAAACGACAAGAGGAGTTGTGCGATTTCCAGCAATTCCACCGATGCAATGCTTATCTACGACAAACTTTCCCTTAAACTTTAGTTTAACTCCGGTTTTTACCATGGCCCTGGTAAGATTTATAATTTCCTCTTTTGACATTCCCCTAAGTTTTTCTGCCGCAGTAAAATAAGCTATTTCTGCTTCGCTTAGATTATTATGAACAATTTCTGAAATCAGGAATTCAAGCTCACTTTGACTTAACTTTTTTCCAGAAAGTTTTTTTCTAATGAGAAATGTAGCGTTTGAAATTTCAGATGTTTTTATCTCAACGTTTGAGCCCGTTTTAAGCTTTAGGATTTTTCCAAGCTCAAGAGAAATTCCTATCTCATTTTTCTTTACGACTTTGGAAAAAATATCCACGATTGCATAAACCTTTTTTGGCTTTACGATCTCAAGACGGTCATTCGCAAAAACGTTTATTCTCTTTGCAGTATCTTCATGAAGAAATGCTACTGGACGCCCGGCCATCCAATTAAGATTTTTTACCTTTAGTTTCATTTCTTTTTGAAAAGTTCGTCAAGTTTACCCTTTCTGTAGAATTCAACAATAATTAAGGCATACGCAAGAATCAAGGGACCGAGGATAAGGCCCGTTAACCCGAAGACATAAAGCCCGCCTATTGTGCCAATAACGCTTAGTGCAACTGGAAGTTCAGATTTCCTTGAGAGAAGGTATGGCCGAATCAAATTATCCAGTGAAGAAACAAAAAGTCCCCCATAGAGAAGAACAAACACGCCGTCAAAAACTTTTCCGCTGATTAAGAGTAAAAGACCGGTAGGGAGCCATACAAGCCAGGTGCCAAGAATGGGAATAATCGAAACAATTGCGGCAATAAGTCCAAGAACAATAGATCTTGGGAACCCTATGATAAATAGGCCGACCCAAAGCGCAATTCCCTGAATAATGCCAATTAAGACCTGACCGAACACAATGGCATTGGTTATGCCCCTAAATTCTTCCATAAACTTTTTTTCTGTTGAGGAAGAAAATGGAGACAGCTCAAAGATATAATCTCTAAGTTCATCGGAGTCTCTGAGTGCAAAAAAGAACGTGAAAAGAAAAACGGCAACTTTTAAAAGAAAAGAGGGAAGATTAACTAAAAGCTCTGTTAACTGTTGCAAAAATCCTGAAACTATCTTGGCAAGGATGTTTTCCATATTAGATGAAAGAAGACGGGCGAGATTTGGGTCAAGATACTTAAGAAAAATTTTTGAAAAGTCAATATTCTGCAAGCTTGAAAATGCATCAAATGTTTGTTTTGCAATTATTGGGGAAAAATAAATCAGCGGAGCTATGACCACTGAAAAGAGTAATGCAAGAAATACGAATGCAGAGAGATTTTTATTCCCGATTCTTAGCTGAACTGTTTTGTAAACGGGACTGAAAATGTAAGCCAGCAAAAGCCCAAGTATTATTGGGATCATGATTGGCTGTAAGACTATAAATGCAAGCATAAAAATGCCCAGAATGATAATCCATACAAGACCTTTTTTCACAGCAATGCTTTTTGCCATATTTTTCTCAGGTATACAATATTTATAAACTTTGGTAGTGAATTCGGCAGATTTATAAATGAAGCATTTTTGTTTTGTCTATGTTCATCAAAAAAATCTTTAGCAAGAATTTTGATGATGAGGTACATTCCGAATTTATGAAGTTTGGAAGGGGGGAATTTGACAACAGATTTCTGGTTAATGCAATAAAACAGGCAGGAAAGTGGGTAATCAAGACCGGACCAGAATATGTAAATTATCTCGTAAAGAAACATCTTGAAAAAGTAGGTGAAACAATTTTTGTAAAGGGGATAATTGTTACAACAAAAAAGATTGAGGAAGATGATTTGGGTTTTAGAGTTGTTAAAATTAGCAACTTCCAAGGAATTAGAAAAATCCAGATAGAAGCGGAAGTTGAAACCAAAAAAATATTGGACCTTATGTCAAGGTATCCCCGGGCCTTTTATGCGCTAAGTTTTTCAGGAGATAATTTCTCAATAAAGGTTAAAGCAAAAGCCCCAAAAAGCGGAAAGCCCGGAAAAGAAATGCAGGAAGGTCCAAAGGCGGATTTTTGCACGCTTAAAACAAGCGACGATGAGGTGATAAGAGAGCTTTTCTTTGATGTTGAAAACTTTGATGAAGCCGGTGCAAGCCACAAAGTTATAATCGAATCAATTGTCTACCCCCCTAATGTGGCATCACTTAGTCCAGAAGAAATAAGAAAAAAAAGCAAGAGGAAAGGAAGAATAATAAGGACAATAACAGTTGATGGAAAAAGAAAAGAAAGCATTGCAGAGTTTGTTGTTTAGGACATGCAAACAATAAGCTTTAAATACCTAATTTTCGCATAAATCTCGGTGTGGATGCACTCAAAACTTAAATGTTTGGGTGTTGGAGTTTTGTGATGGGGTTGGTCACAACTTTGAAGCGTAGCTTGAAGCATAGGAGATGGGAGATAACAATCGAATAAGAAGTGGAAGTTTGCAGTTTTACCCGAGGGTGCGTGCGAAAAGGCAAATTCCAAAGATTAACTGGAGTAAAATTAAACGAAATGGTGTAGGACTTCTCGGGTTTATTGGATACAAGGCAGGAATGGTTTCTGTATGGGCAAAAGACGATACTCCCGATTCTATGACTAAAGGAAAACGTATTGCAATACCCGCAACAGTAATTGAATGTCCTCCAGCAAAAATTTATTCAGTTAGGTTTTATAAAAACGGTATTGTAAAAAAGGAAGTAATTGTTTCAAATGAAAAAAATCTGAAAAGAAAAGTTAGAGTTCCAAAAGAAGTTGGAGAATTAAAGGAAGAATCAGATTTTGACGAAGTGCGCATAATCTTGTATTCTCTTGTCTGGAAAACAGGAATTGGAAAAAAGAAGCCAGATATGTTTGAGGTTGCACTGTCCGGAAGCGCAGAGGAGAAAATAAATTTTGTAAAAGAGCATGTCGGGAAGGAAATAAACATCGCAGATGTTTTTGAAAGCGGCTTGGTGGATATTCACGGAGTTACCCGGGGTTTTGGCACGGAAGGGCCTGTTGCAAGATTTGGAATATCTCTTAAAACGCATAAGTCTGAAAAAGGAAGAAGAAGGCCGGGCAGTCTTGCTCCATGGCATCCGGCAAGAGTTACCTTTAGAGCCCCGCAGGCAGGACAAACAGGATACCACACAAGAACAATATACAACAACTTAATTCTTGAAATTGGCAGAATAAATGAAAAAGACATAAATCCTAAGGGCGGCTTTCCGCATTATGGAAAAATAAAAGAAAGCTACATCATTGTTCGCGGTTCTGTTATGGGTCCAAAGAAAAGAGGTTTAGTTATAACCTACGCTTCACGCCCATCAAAAAGACAGGAAAAGAAAAAATATGAGGTGATTGAGTTGAGATGAAAGCAAAACTTTACTCCAAGGATGGGAAAGCAAAAGGAGAGGTAGATTTGCCTGGATGTTTTAGTTCTGACCCAAGGCCAGATATTCTTTTAAAAGTCTATGAAGCTCAGAAAGGATATTTTATGCAGCCGTACGGCTCAAAGCCGGGAGCTGGAGCAGGATATTCTGCTTCAGGCATCTTGAAACATAGAAGACATGTCTGGAAGACAACATACGGTCGCGGAATTTCAAGAATTCCGAGGAAGATTATGGCAAGAAATGGGCGAAGCTTCACATGGATTGGAGCAACAGTTGCAAGCACCCGCGGCGGAAGAAGGGCACATCCCCCAAAATCGTGGAAAAATCTTTTCAGGAAGATAAACAAGAAAGAGTTAAGAATTGCGCTTGAAACAGGGCTTCGTGGAACAATTGATAAAGAGATTTTAAAAGAAAAGTATGGAAGAGAAATTCAAAGTGGCTTTATTTTTGATTCAAAAATAATAAAGACAAAAACAAAAGACTTTCTGGCAACCTTAAAGAAAGTTCTAAAAGATTCTTTTGATTTTGCATTAAAAAAGAAAAAAATAAGAGCGGGCATTGGCAAGATGCGTGGGAGAAAGTACAAGTCAAATGCTGGAATGTTGTTCATCATAGGGAGCAAGGAGGAGATGAAAAGGAAAGGCATTGATGTAGTAAAAGTAAATGAACTATCTGTAAAAGACCTCTCACCCAATGGGGTTGCTGGCAGACTTGCATGTTATACGGAGTCAGCCATAAAAGAAATCGGAGAGCGTTTCAAATGAAAAGGACAATAATCCTTGAAAAAGTAAAGGCAACGGAGAAAGTTGTAAGGCAAATTGAGACTGAGAATGTTCTCGTGTTCGTAGTTGACCGCTCAATTTCTAAACCAGAGATAAAAAAGGAAGTAGAAAATGTATTTGATGTAGAGGTTCAAAAAGTCAGAACACATACTTCAAAAAACAAAAAGATTGCTTATGTTAAATTAAAGCCTGAATTTGTTGCGGCAGATGTTGCAACGAAGCTTGGGGTAATCTAATGGGAAAAAGAATAATTCAGCAAAGAAGAGGAAGGGGAAGCCCGACTTACAGAGTTCGTCAAAAGGCAGGACAGATAAAAATCGGCTATCCACAAAATCTTTCAGGAGAATTTGAAGTTGTAAAATTAATAGCCTCCCCAGGACATACAGCTCCAATAGCAAGGCTTGTAGGGGGCAACGGGCAGGTTTTTTGTAATCTTGCCGCAAACCATCTTTTTGTCGGACAGAAAATAAAGATTGGCGGAAAGGAAGTAGGTGATATCTCAAAAATCGGCGATTTAAAGAATGGAACGGAAATTTTTAACATAGAGAATCACCCGCTTGATGGGGGGAGATTTGTCCGTGCAGGAGGTGAATCAGCAGTAATTCTAAGCAAGGAAAAAGAGTTTGCAAGAGTGCTTTTGCCCTCTAAAAAAGAGAAGATATTGAGCGTTAACTGCCGTGCAACTGTTGGAAGGTGTGCTGGTGACGGAAGGGTTGAAAAACCTATCTTAAAAGCTGGGAAGAAATTTTACATAATGCGCGCCAAATCGAAACTTTGGCCAAGAACATCGGCTGTTGCAATGAATAAAATTGACCATCCATTCGGTAGCGGCAGAGGAAAAAGAATTAAGAGCAAGATTGTGAAAAGAAATTCAGCACCTGGGAAAAAAGTAGGTCTTATTAGTCCAAGAAGGACAGGGAGGAAGAAAAGATGACTGAGGAATTAAGAAAAAGAAGCAAGGAGAAATTTTTCAGAGGCATTCAAATTGATGAACTAAAAGAACTTGACTTAAGAGAGTTTGCAAAACTTGTAAAATCTCGTGCGCGCAGATTTATCATAAGGAATTTTGATGTTATTGAGAAATTTGTTAGAAAATGCGATAAAAGGGAAAAGGAAAATAAGCCCATAAAGACCCACAATCGGGACATAGTTATTGTTCCAAAGCTTCTTGGAAAAACTATTGGAGTGCATAATGGAAAAGAATTTGTGAAAGTGACGATAGTAGATGAAATGCTTGGCCATCGTCTTGGCGAGTTTGCTCCCACGAGAAAGCCGGTAAAGCATGGTTCTGCGGGAGTAGGAGCAACTAAATCAAGCGCTTCGCGCGCAGTGAAATAAAATGGATGAGAAAAAAGAAGACAAGAAAAAAGAAGAAAAGAATGAAGGCAAAAAATTAGAAGAAAAAAGCAAGCCTTCTAAAGAAAATAAGGACCCAAAGGAAACTTCAAAAGAAAAAACAAAAGAGTCCCCCCAAAAAAAATCAGAGGTAAAGCAGGCTCCAAAGAAAGATTTTGCAATTGCAAGGGGACTCTCTCTTAGGATATCTCCTAAGTATTCTGTTTTTGTTTGTAGAATGATTAAGGGAAAAACACCAGACCAAGCAGTTTCTCTTTTAAGGGATGTAATCGAAGGGAAAAGGCCTGTTCATATGAGGCCCTTGGAAGTTCCCCACCAAAAGGGAAAAGGGGTCAGTGGAGCGAAATTTCCAAAGAATGTATGTCGTGAAATAATCCCAATAATAAATCAGGCTCGTGCAAATGCTCTTGTTGTCGGGATTGAGGAACCAATAATTACAATTGCAAAATCTGACAGGGCACCGGCACCTTTTAGGCGCGGAGGGAGAAAAGCTAAAAGGACACATATCTTTATTGAAGTAAGAGACAAAAAAACAGCATTAATTTAAGACAATGGAAGAGAAAAAATTTGTTGATGTGAGAAAGGATGAATATAACATAAAACAATTTGTAAAATCAATATTTGGTAAAGGGAAGGTTTCAGCAGTAAAAATAGAGTATACGCCAGTTGGAGAAAAAATTCTTGTTTCAACCCACAAGCCAGGCTGGATAATCGGGAAAAAAGGTGAGAAGATAGCAAATCTTACAGAAGTCTTAAAGAAAAGATTCAAGATGGAAAATCCTCATGTAGACATAGTTGAAATAAAAAAGCCGGAATTTGATGCACAAATAATTGCAGATGAGATTGCGATAGCTCTTGAAAAATTTGGTTCTATGAGGTATAAATCAGTAAGTTATCGAACTCTGTCAAGAATTCGTGATGCGGGAGCACTTGGTGCAGAAATAAGAGTATCAGGGAAGCTTCCAAGTGACAGGGCAAGAACATGGAAATTTTCCTTTGGATATCTAAAAAAGACAGGGGATTCAGCAAAGGTTGTCAGCAGAGCAGAAACCATTGCAATAACAAAGCAAGGGGTAATAGGAATAAAAGTATCAATTCTTTCACCCGAAGCACACATACACGACAGGATAAATGTGGATGAAAACCTCATTGAAGAAATAAAAAAGAATACGAATTTTTCGGATTAAATGGAAAAAGAAAAATTGAGTAATCGGGAAATTGAATCAAGGATAAAGGACCTAAAAATTGAGTTGTTGAAGCAAAGCCATAAAAGGAAAAGCATTAAAAAGGAAATTGCGAGACTTTTGACGATGAAAACCCAAACTAAATCAGGAGAGAGTAAATAAAAGTGGACATTTGCCCAAAGTGTGGACTGCCAGTCCAGGCTTGCATCTGTGAAGAGATTGCAAGGACAACGCAGCAAATAAGCGTAAAAGTTGAGAAGCGGCGCTTTGGGAAGATGTCAACCATCATCAGTGGTTTTGATGGTGGAGTAGACATAAAAGACATTGCCAAAAAGCTAAAGTCGAAACTTGCTTGTGGAGGCACAGTTAAAAACAAAACAATAGAACTTCAAGGAGACCACCGAAATCAAATAAAAAGCGCGCTTGTTTCGCTTGGCTTTGAGGAGAGCCAAATCACAAAAGGATAATGGCAAAGAAAAAAGAAGAAAAGAAAAAAGAAGGAAAGGAGTGCAAGGATAGGCTTTGTCCCGTTCACGGAGACAAGAAACTAAAAATCAGGGGCAGGACTTTTGAAGGTATAGTAATTAGGAAACATCCAAGAAGAGTTACAATCATGTTTGAGAGAATGGTAAAAGTTCCAAAATACGAAAGGTATGAAAAAAGAAAAACAAAACTCCATGCACGGTTGACCGATTGCATGTGGGAAAATGTGGATATAGGGGACCGCATAAGTATTGGAGAAACAAGACCAATAAGCAAAACAATTCATTTTGTTGTAACAGGCATAGTAAAAAAAAGGAGCAAAAATGAAAGCAGTAAGTAGCAGAACTACACGTGGATTAAACATCGGAAGTTATGTAGAAGCTTGCGACAATAGTGGAGCAAGAATTGTAAAAATAGTTTCCATAAAAGGAGGAAAAACAAGTAAGGGAAGACAAGGCTATGCGAAGATTGCAGATAGGGTTAAGGTTTCAGTTCGTCGAGGTGACCCAAAAATGAAAGGAGAAGTTTTTGATGCAGTAGTGGTGCGTCAGAAAAAACCATGGAGAAGGAAGACTGGAGAAAGGGTTTGTTTTAGCGATAACGCCGTTGCAATTTTAAAAGATGAGAAGGGAAATCCGAAGGGAACCCAGATTAAGGGGCCAATTGCAAGAGAAGTTCAGGAAAGATGGAAGGAGGTTGCGAAAATTGCAAGCATAGTTTACTGATGAAACAAAAATTTAGCAAAAACTGGATATCAAGCAAGCAACCAAGAAAGCAGGTAAAGTATAGTGCAAACGCTCCACAACATATAAAAAGAAAATTTCTTGCGGCAAATGTTACAAAAAGCCTGCGGGAAAAATATGGGCGAAGCCTTGTTATAAGGAAAGGCGACGAAGTAAAGGTTATGAGAGGGAAGTTTAAAGGTAAAAGCGGAAAGGTAAGTGTAGTAGATGTCAAAAGAACACGGATACAGATCTCTGGAGTTCAAAGGACGAAAGGTTCAGAAAAACTTGAAACTTGGTTCCACCCCTCAAAAGTTATGGTAATCTCGCCAGACACTTCCGATTCAAGAAGATTTAAGAAAAAGAAAACGGAGGAAAAAGATGCACATAAAAAGAAATAGGGCTCCAACAAAGTGGCCCATTCCAAGAAAAGGATCCACCTTTGTAGTTAGGCCAAGCCACGCATTATCAAAAGGAATTCCGCTACTTATTGTTCTTCGCGATGTTCTAAAAATAGCAAGAATACGAAAAGAGGTAAAATATATGCTCACAAATGGGATGGTTCTTGTAAACTCAAAAGAGAGAAAGGACGAAAAATTCCCCCTTCAGTTGTTTGACACATTAACTCTTAAGAACTCCAATCAAAATTTCCGTTTAGAAGTTGTCAACAGAAAATTCCAGCTTGTTGAGATAAAAAAGGAAGAGGCAAGTAAAAAGATAGTCAAGGTTATTGGTAAAAAAATTCTGAAAAATAAAAAAGTTCAGATAAATCTTGACGATGGCCACAATTTCTTGACAAAACACAAGTTTTCGGTAGGAGATTCAGCAGTAATAGATTTAGCTAAAGGAAAAGTTGAAAGGATTTTGCCCTTGAAAAAAGGAGCACAAGTCGAGGTTATAGGGGGAAAGCACGCAGGAGAAAGAGGAGAACTCATAAAAGTTGAGGAACTTAAACGAGGGAGAATGTATGTTATAAAAATAGGTGAAAAGGAAGTAAAATTGCCTCTTAAAACATTGCTTGTTATAGGATAATGGAAAATAAAATGCGTGAAGTAAAAATAGAGAAAGTTGTTTTAAATATCGGAGGAACCGGAGAAAAGCTTGACAGGGGGTACATTCTCCTTGAAAGACTTAGTGGAAGAAAACCAACAAAGGTAAAGGCAACAAGAAGAATCCCCACATGGCATGTTCGGCCCGGACTTGAAGTTGGAACAAAAGTCACTCTTCGTGGAAAAGAAGCCACAGAAATTTTAAAGAAGCTTTTGCCAGCAGTAGATAATGCATTAAAGGAAAAACAGATACAGGATAATTTTTTCTCTTTTGGAATTCATGAGTATATAGAAATTCCAGGAGTGGAGTACATAAGAGAAGTGGGCATTCTTGGTTTAGAGGTTACTGCAGTATTTTCAAGAGCCGGTAAAAGGGTTGAAAGAAAAAAGATAAAGAGGGGGAAAGTAAGGAAAATGAAGGTTTCAAGGGAAGAAATTAAAAAATATGTTCAGGAAAAATTTGGAACGGAGGTTTTAAAATGACTGCAAGTGATTGGAGGAAAATTACAAAGCAATTGAGAAACAAACCAGCAATCTTAAAAAAGTTTCTAAAACATAACAGGCCAAAGCCAAGAAAATTTGGAGTTGCAGCAAAAAAATGCGAATCATGTGGGAGATATGGGGCACATATTTCACAATATAACCTAAACTTATGCCGACACTGCTTTAGGGAATTAGCAGTTGAAATCGGCTTTAAAAAATACAGCTAAGATGAGCCAGGATATTGTTGCCGACGGGTTAAACCAAATAATGAATGCAAACAGGGTAGAGAAAAAAAAGGTAGTAATAAAGAGGTATTCAAAGGTTTTGATTGGGCTTTTAGAGATGATGCGCGAAAAAGGGCACATAGACTACAAGGTTTATGATAAGAAAAGGCTTCTGGAGGTTGAAATAAAAAAGCTTAATTTTTGTAAAGCTGTAAAACCAAGATATTTTGTGAAGGTAAAGGACATAAATAAGTACTTACGGAGGTTTCTTCCTTCAAGAAACTTTGGCACATTAGTTATCTCAACCAATCTTGGGCTTTTAGACCATCAAGAGGCTTATGAAAAAAATAGTGGAGGGAGCATCATTGCTTATTTTTACTGATGAGAAAAGAGATTGAAAGGACAGTAGAGGTTCCGGAAGGATTTTCCGTAGGGATATCTGGAAACAGCGTAACTATCAAAGGAAATGGCAAGGAGCTTTCAAGAGAATTTGATTTAGGAAGGCTAAGTATGGAATTATCCGAGGGAAAAATAAAAATTTATGCTAAGAACGGAACAAGGAGAGAGGCGGCAATGGCAGGGACAATCCGGGCACACTTAAAAAATATGATTAATGGGCTAAAGGAAGATTTTGTCTATAAGCTTGAAATCTGCAACGTACATTTTCCAATGAATGTTAAAGTTGAAGGTGACAAGCTTGTTATAAAGTCTTTTCTTGGTGAGCGAAAGTTAAGATATGCGAAAATCTTGGATGGCGTAAAAGTAGAAGTTAATGGAAATGTCATAACTGTTAGCTCCCATAACAAGGAATCTGCAGGCCAGACTGCTGCAAACATAGAAAAAGCAACTAAAATCAAGAGCAGAGATAGGAGGATATTTCAGGACGGGATATTCATAACTGAAAAGTGCGGGAGGAAAATATGAATTCAAGGAAAAAACCAAAGTTTTTGAGGAAGGAATGGCACAAAAAAATTAAGCTTGGAAGGACCATTAAGAAAAAAAGAAAGTGGAGAGCATCTCGCGGAAGCCAGGGTAAGGTGCGGTTGGGAAGAAAAGGACACGCTAAAAGGCCAAAAATTGGATGGGGTGCGAAAAAAGATGAACGCGGAAAAATAGGAGGAAAAGAAGTAGTAAGGGTTTCAAACATTTTAGAGCTTGAAGGAGTAAAGAAAGGGTGTGCGGTAATCTTTTCAAAGGTTGGTAAGAAGAAAAAAGAATCCCTTATTGCCAGGGCAAGGGAGCTAAAAATAGAAGTACTTAATGCGGGAGGAAAAAATGCAATTGGGTAAAAAGAAAGCTATGGCGGCAAGAATTCTTGGCGTAGGGAAGGACAGGGTTATTTTTGTAGAGTCAAGATTAAAGGAAATAAAAGAAGCAATAACTAGACAGGACATTTTAGACCTAAAAAAAGCAGGAGCAATAAAGATACGTGATGTTCGTGGGAGAAAAAAGATTGTTAGAAGGAAAAATAGGAGAAGAATTGGAAAAATAAAAAAGAAGGTAAATCGGAGAAAACAAGAATATGTAAAAATTACAAGAAAGCTTAGAAAGTTTGCTAAACACCTTCTTAAAACAGCCTCAATAAGTCGCGAAAAGTATCGCGAGATAAGAAGACTTATACGTGCAAGAAAATTCAAAAGTAAACGCCACTTAAAGACAAGTTTGCAAGATGGGTCTTAGAACAATGAAAAGAAGGAGAAGGGAAAACAAGACAGACTATAAACTTAGGTTGAACCTTTTAAAGTCCGGATTGGATAGAATAGTCATACGCAGAACTAACCGGTACTTTATAGTTCAGGCAGTTTCAAGTAGCGAGGGCCAAGACAGAGTAACCCTTGGAATAACCTCAAAGGAGCTTTTAAAATATGGCTGGGATCCTAAGTTTTCCGGAAGTTTGAAATCTGTTCCAGCAGGATATTTGACAGGACTCTTGATGGCAAAAAAATTGAAGAAAAAAGAGTTTGTAGTAGATTTAGGAATGGCACGAACGATAAAAGGTTGTAGGGTGTTTGCAGTTGTAAGAGGGCTTGTTGATGGAGGGCTAAAGGTTTCAGCAGGAGATGTATTTTCTGATGAAGGGCGGCTTGTAGGAGAGCATATGGGGGAAGAATTAAAAAAGATGATAGCAAGTGTCCGGGAGAGGATAGAAAATGGGAAATGAAGATGAGATGCACAAGGAACAATTAAAGGAAATGACAGACATAGTTGATGCTGAAGAAAAAGCAGAAGAAGAAAGAATTTCAATTGAAGCTGATAAAAGGTTCAAGGAAGAAGAAGGCAGAACAGAAAAAGAAAAAGATCCTGCAGAAATTGAAAGAGAAGAAAAGTTTAAGTCTTGGGTGCCAAAGACTTCTCTTGGCAAGGATGTTTTGGCAGGGAAAATAAAATCTTTATCTGAGGTTTTCAGGGATGGGAGAAAAATAATGGAGCCCGAAATCTTCGACTTTTTGGTAAGGGCTCCGATAATTGAGTGCCTTTTTATTGGACAAGCAAAAGGCAAATTTGGGGGAGGAAAAAGAAGAGCCTTTCGTCAAACTCAAAAGAAAACAAAAGAAGGAAACATTTTGACTTTTGGGGTTATGGCTGTTGTAGGAGATGGGGAAGGACATGTGGGCATAGGATATGGGAGAGCATCAGAAACGCTTCCGGCAAGGGAAAAAGCAATAAGGCGGGCAAAACTCAATTTAATTGAGGTGCCAAGAGGCTGTGCAAGTTATGACTGCTCTTGTTCTGAATCTCATAGCATTCCTCTTACTGTTTATGGCAAATGTTCTTCGGTAAGGGTAAAACTTATTCCAGCACCTCAGGGCACCGGCCTTGTCATAGGCGATGAAATGAAAAAAGTTTTAAGAGCGGCAGGAATAAGGGACATTTACAGCAAGTGTTATGGGAAGGTTAGGACCACATTTAATACTGCAAAAGCAGTTATGGCGGCGCTAAGTAAAGTAGGAGGGGCAAGGATATGATTTTAGTAGTTCGTATTGCCGGCAAAGTCGCACAGAAAAAAAGAGACATTGAAACAATGAACCGTTTAAAGATTCGCAAGAAGTTCTCGGCAACGGTTATAGATGAAAAAGATAAAGTTAGAATGGGGATGGTTCATTCGGTTAAGCATTGTGTTGCTTTTGGGAAAGTTAAAGAAGACTTTCTAAAAAAAATGGAGAAAAGGAAAAAAGGAGATGTTTATTTTTTACATCCGCCGCGCGGAGGTCTTAAAAGCGCAAAAGACCCTTATCCAAAAGGAGTTCTCGGAGAGCACAAGGACATAACAAATCTTGTTGGGAGGATGTTATGAAAGTAAAAAAAAGGAAAAAAAACAGCAGAATAAGGGGAGCAAGAACATGTGGCTGGGGATTTAGGCAAAAACACAAGGGACATGGGAACAAGGGAGGAGTTGGAATGGCCGGCTCTGGAAAAAAGGCAGATCATAAAAAGCAGAAGGCGCGATCAATGGACCCTAAAGGAAAATACTTTGGAAGAAGCGGGTTGACTTCAAGAAAGAGTAAGAAGAAAGGTCCAAAAGCAATAAACTTAAAAGACATACGAGACAATTTTTTCTCGAAAGAAGGGGAAACTATTGAGTTGAAAGGTCTTAGAATTCTTGGGAGTGGTGAGGGTTTTTCAGCAAAAGTTATTGCAAAATCTGCAACAAAGTCGGCAATTGAAAAGATGAAGAAAGCAGGCGGAGAAATTATTTTAGAAGAGAAGGCAAAAAATTTAAGAAAAGATAGCAAAAAAGAGGGTAGCAACAGTGAGAAAAACAAGGGCACAGATAAATTATGATTTAAGTTTGTTATTCACCGATTTAAGTGTCTTAAAAAAATTGTCAACTCACAAAACTTTATAAACAAATTTTTTGAGTATATCTCATGGGCTTTCGTGACTTTTTAAAAAATCTTCCGGAGGTCAAGCCCCCGGTTGAGAAAAAAATAAGCTTCAATACAAAGCTTAAATGGACCTTAATAATCCTTATTTCTTACTTTGTTCTCTCAAATATCTCAATTTTTGGCATAAGCGAGGGCTCTCTTTCGCGCTTTGAATACCTCGCAATTCTTCTTGGAACTTCGTTTGGCTCGATTATTTCTCTGGGTATTGGCCCAATAGTCATGGCATCTATTATTCTTCAGCTTCTTGTTGGGGCTCAAATTTTAAACATTGATACAACTACGGTTGAAGGAAAGAAATTTTTTCAGGCAATTCAAAAGCTCCTTGTTTTTGCCTTTGTAATATTTGAGGCAACCGTTTATGTTTTAATGGGGGGTATCCAGGCAAACCCCGGATTTACCGGCCTTGTGATTTTTCAGCTGATTCTTGGCGGGCTTTTGATAGTCTTTATGGATGAGGTTGTACAAAAATGGGGTTTTGGCAGCGGTGTTTCGCTTTTTATTGCGGCAGGAATTGGTTGGAGGCTTTTTGCACAGCTCTTTCAGTTTATTGATCCAAGCGGCACATTTCAGCCAACAGGAAAAATACTTGCCCTTATTTCATCTGTAATCCAAGGAGACGGAAGCGGGGTTGCCCAAGCAATTTTTCCAATAATTGTCACCGCCCTACTCTTTCTTATTGTAACATTTGCTCAAAGCCTAAGGGTTGAGGTTCCTCTTGCATTTGACCGAATTAGGGGCCATACAATAAAATGGCCACTTAATTTTTTCTATGTCGGGGTAATTCCTGTAATTCTTGTATCAGCCCTTGCGGCAAATATCCAGCTTTTTGCCTCCCTTCTTCAAAAAGGGCTTGGTAGCGGGACTTTTCTTGGAACATTCAACAGCCAGGGGATTCCAGTTGCCGGGCTTGCATTTTGGGTTCATTCAACACCGATACTAACAGAACTGATTACTGGAAGCTTTAGGTGGGTTTATGCCTTACAAGCATTCTTCCACATTGTTTTCTATGTTGCTTTTTCAATTATCTTTGCTATTTTTTGGACAAGCACTTCTGGTATGGACGCTGCAAGCCAGGCAAGAAACATTGTTAAGTCGGGGATGAGTATGCCTGGATTTAGGAAAGACGAAAGGGTTTTAGAATCAATTCTTAAAAGGTACATTGGCCCATTAACAGTTATGGGAGGAGCAGCAATTGGGCTTCTTGCCTCAGTTGCAAACCTGTTCGGAGCCCTCGTTGGAGGAACAGCTATTCTTTTGGCAATCATGATAATCTATCAGCTTTATCAGGATATTGCACAGCAACATGCAGTTGATATGAATCCGGCCCTTAGAGGGTTCTTTGGAAAGTAAATGGGAATTGGAGAGGTGATAGCTTCAAGCGGAACTTTTGGAATTGCGGTCTTGTCCTTAGTTGTGACTGCACTATTTACATGGATTCATGCTAAGATGACAGACCAGGAGCACCTAAAATCATTAAAACAAAGACAAAAAGAGCTCCAAAAAAAACTGAAAAAAGAAAGAAACCCAGACATCTTAAAAGAGATTAATGAGGAGGCTTTAAAGATTTCTCTTCAGTTAATGAGGTCTTCTTTTAGGCCAATGTTTGTGATTATTATCCCTATAATGATTCTTTTTGCGTTTATGAATGCTAATGTAGCATACCAACCCATAACTGCCGGAGAAAAATTTAATCTGACAGCCTTTTTTAAAGATTCTGTTAACGGAAAGAACGCAACAATATCAGTTTCCGAAGGAATTGAGGTAATCGGCCCAACTGAAAAAACAGTAACTAAGGGAAAAGCTAACTGGGTGTTAAGGGGTAAGAAGAACGGAAATTTTCTTGTAACGATAAGTGCAGAAGGAGAGAAATTTGTAAAAGAGGTAATAATTGATAATGTGGAATATTCAAGTGTTCAGGAAAGCTGCGGAGAGCCAAGAAGCGGGCTTTCAAAGTTTTTCTGTTCATTTAACAAGCCAAACGACCTCATAAAATCTGTCTCTTTGGACAATAAAAAGAGGATTTACCTAAATCTTTTTGGTTGGAAGCTTGGTTGGCTTGGAAGCTATATCATTTTTTCAATTGTATTCGGAATGATAATCCGACGCATCTTTAACATACAATAATGGGCAATAAAAATCTATGTGAGGGTTGCAGTCTTTGTTGCAAGTACATCGCCATAGAAATTGACAAGCCTGAAAACAAAGAAGACATTGACCAGATAAGGTGGTTTCTTCTTCACAAGAATGTTTGGGTCTTTATAGACCATGACAATTCGTGGAATGTTCAGTTTAATACACCATGCACTAAATTAAGCTCCAAAGGACTTTGCACAATCTATCGGAAAAGGCCAAGGATATGCAAGGACTATTCAACGGAAAGTTGCGAGAAATGGGGCGAAGGAAAGTCGTTTAAGGTTCTGTGGAAAAATGCAGAGGAATTTGAGAAGTGGCTAAAAAACAAAAGAAATTTCCCTTAGCTTTTTCTTTGCCCTTTTCAAAAATTCTTTTGGGAGAAAGATTCCTTCTTCGCAGACAATTCCACTAATAAGCTTTAATGGAGTTTTATCAAAGGCGAAGTTTTCAATTTCAATATTTTTTGACCGAATGTTCCAAACCTCATTTTCAGGCCTCTTCTCAATTTTAACTTTTTTTGTAAATTTTAATAACAGGGAGCAGGAATACCGGGGTATTTTGTTTTCTTCTGCAATTTTACAGAGGGTTCGTGTCCCGATTTTGTTTACAAGAAATTTTTTTGTTACAGCGTCAGCTCCAAAAAGAAAGATATCGCATCTCTTAAGAAGGTTTTCTGCTGCAAGATCCGGAGCAACAACGACTTTTATACCTAGTTTTGAAAGGTCTCTTGCAGTTTTTCTTCCTTGCAAAAGAGGTTCAACTTCTGTTGTATAAACTACAAACTTCTTTTTACGGGTTTTCTTTGCATAAGTTAAAATGTCAATTACACTTGAGGAATGGCAGTGTGTATAAATGTTCATATCGTTTTTTATAAGGCGTGCCCCAATTCTGGCCAGTCTTTTATGGTCCTTTTCAATAAGGCCAATTAGTTTTTTTGCTGCAAGCCCTTCGTCTTTTGACTTTTTCATGAGGTTTAGCATATTTTGCATAAGGGGCTCAGTTGGCCTTGTGCTAAGAATTTTTTTTAATGATTTTTTCTTCGGAGAAATAGAGTATGCAATAATCCCTGCCTTAGCAACATTCTCTGCACCCTGTATTTTAACAGACTTAATGTCCGAAATGATCTTTTCAAAATCACCCCTCATGGATTTTTAATGTTAAAAAAGTATAAAAAACTACCGAAGCTTTAAAAATTAGATTAATGTTTAATAGAGGTGAAAAATGATTGAGATGCTTTTTAATCCAAAGAAAGTGGAAAGAATGCCTTGGGAAATGTTTTTTGTTGGCCTTCTTTATTCTTCTGTTTCTCTTCTGCTTGTCAACTATGTTTTTGGCGAGGATGTTATTCTTCGCGAGGGTTCCGGGCTTTTAGTCGTTTTGTTTTCGGTTATCTGCAGTATGCCATTTATGTATTTCATAATAAAAAATGAAGAGGAAAAAGACATAGAAATTTCTAAAAGCGGAAAATTGATAAAAGAACATGCAAAGGCGCTTAACGCACTAATTTGGCTTTTTCTTGGGATAACAGTAGCCTTTTCATTCTGGTATGTTATTCTTCCAAATGATGCCGGAAAAAATTTTAATTTTCAGATAAAAACTTTTTGCGCGATAAATAGGCCCGGTCAGTTTGATAAATGCGTGTCACAGTATGGCGTCCCCGTAGGCACTGGGGCAGTCTCAAAAAGTACATCCCATATGCTTGCAATTTTCTCAAATAACATTTATGTTTTAATCTTTACATTGCTTTTCTCACTTGCATTCGGTGCAGGAGCAATATTCATTTTAGTCTGGAATGCATCGGTTATTGGGGCTGCCATGGGTATTTTTGCAAAACAAAGCATTGCTGCACTTCCCCTTAGTTTTTTAAGGTATATGATTCACGGAATTCCAGAGATAGGCGCTTATTTTATAGGCTCCTTGGCAGGGGGAATTATATCTGTTGCAGTAATAAGGCGTGATATGAAAGGCGAAAGACTTTGGATAATCCTTCAAGACGCACTTGTTTTAACAATTATTGCTATCGCAGTTTTGTTTGTTGCGGCACTTGTTGAAGTTTATGTCACGCCAATTTTGTTTTGAGGTGAAAAATCCAGAATCAGCTTATTTTTATACCAATTGTTTTTTCAAGCTTTAAGCCTGTTAAAGGTGGATTTGTGTTGATGCTTTGTTTTGAGACTGTTCCATCTCCTTCTATGTTAATGAATTGTGAAATAATCATCTCGGACTTTTTTCTCCATGGGTCTTTAATTAAAAAATAACAATACATTTCCTTCATCGTTGAATGGCATTTGTTAAGAAAACAAGCTGCTGTAATATGCTTTTTTTTGGAAAGCCTAAAAACTGAAATTATAGCATCTCCTGGGGCATATGGGGGACAAGTAAGGGGGTTTGATCCCTTCGCATCAGCCTTTTTTATTATAAATTTTTCAGTTTTTCCAGAAAGTCTTGCTATTTTAGCTTTGCAAATTTCTGCTAAACCATCAAGATCCAATGTTTTCTTATTCATATCAATAAGATTCATTTTAACCCCGCAACCGAGAAGAAGGTTGTGCATTTCATTAGCAGTTAGTTTTGATTCACTTAATCCCAAGAGAAGAAAATTTGCAGTAGACAGTGAAGTTGTGTCACAAGAAAATTCATCAGTAATAAGAGTAGCCTTCGTATTATAATTGATATTCGGAGGAGAAGCCACATTTCCAGGGTCATCATTTAGCTCCAGTTCTGCACAACTGTCTACTTCCGGCACAGACTGAGGTGAAAAACCATTAGAGGGAGGAATTGTGGCAGACTCAGGAGTTATCTGATCAGTTGGGGAGTCTCTTCAGGGATCCAAAAAAAATCAAAGAAGCTTTTTCCAGTTAAATTAACCCCCACCAATAAAAAAGCGATAGCAAGAAGTATTACGAAAAGAGTTTTTCCTTTTCCCCAGTTCATCTTTTTTAATCTGTTTAAAACTATATAAACTTTTCTAAATTGCTGCGACTATCCTTCTGTACTTCTCTTATTTTTTAATCACCCTAAAATAGAAACGTTTAAATATATTCAGTTTGATAGAAATTAATGGGAAAAAGAATACTCATTTCAGGTTTAGCCAGTTTAGTTGGCTTTTCAGGATGTTATGGGGAGTCTTCTAACTCTTATAGAG
>RFLO01000031.1 GCA_003693875.1 Candidatus Pacearchaeota archaeon
CCAGCGAAAGAGAAGGGATCTACAACGGAGAAGACCGTGCCCCCGAAAGATACAAGGAAGATATCTTGGAATTAGTAGAGGACGGTCTTGTCGGTTTTGACGAGATTATTCCAGACAATATCTTTCTTGGAAACGAATACTTTCCTCCGGCAAGAAGGCGAATTCGTTAGTAGCTATCTACAAGTAGCAAAAATAGAAAGTTTTAAAAAGACTCTTCTCTGCCTACTTTTATGGAAAGAAGAAATGAAACAAAAAGCAAGTCTCTTCTTGAAGAGGCTGCTAAATGTTTTGAAGAATTTGACAAGAAAAGCAAAGTCCAAATAGTAAGAAGAGATGGAGTCACAATAGTCAATTTCGTTTCTGGAGCCTCATATGTAGACAGAAACGGAACCACAAGAAAATTAAGGGTCGGAATATCCTACCATCCTGGAGAAGGCGGGGTAGAAGTTAATTTCATTGACGTGCCCAAAGGATTCTCTGGATCCGGTTACCTGAACAGGCTTCTTGACACCATAGAATCATTTACAAGAAGGGTTGACAGAGATATTGTAGAATTCTATTGGGATGACCCTGATGGAAACCTAAGAGACAGGGGATACCAGCCATATATTTCCGACACAAGAGATATCATAGGATATGCAAAAAGGATTTAACTCTCAAAATACAAAAAATAACAAGACCTACCTAAATTAAAAAAACATAGGACATAAAAGCCAAGTAGGCATTTCATAAATCTTTTAGCTATTAAGCTAACAAAAAAAGGAGTTCTGCCTTAAAAATTTCGCCAAAAACCTCTAAAACTTCTGCCATCCATTCTGTACCTCTACCCGCCCAACAACCGGCTTTGTTAAATTCTAATTCTGGTAATCTTAATCTTGGACTCGCTTTATTCCGGGAAACAAATTTTGCAAAGATCCCCCCTAATTGCACTTATTCCTCAAAGGTACAGATTGCTTGAAAGTTCGGCATAAAAAACTCTTATTTGCTACTTCTCCTTCAACCACATCTGTAATGTTAAAATTTTTTGAGCTTTTTGCCCCAACAAATCCCTGTTTGAATTTACTGTTAAAATAAGTTTCTCTCCCGCCCTCAACATAGTACTCCTTAAACTCTAACTCGAAATTTCCAGAAATGTTATTATCAAGGTTCGACACCCTGGCTGAACAAAAAAGTTCTTTTTTGACACAAGTCTGCCCCGTATAAGAAAGACAATTTTGAGAATGCTCAAACTCTCCAATAGAATAAGCAATTTGTTCCTTTTGGCATTCATCCGCAGAATTCTTGAAGCTTCCCTCTCCACTTCCTCCTCCAGCATCAAAACCTTTACCAAAACCCATCTGATCCTTGGATCCTTCACCCAATTCTTCTGGCTTAAAATCCTGGGAATCTGGAAATTTCTTATCTAAACCTTCTGGAAGAGAAGTTCCTGCTTCATTACCATGCATTGAAAAAGAAAACACAATAACAACTGTCAGAAAAATAACTGCTAAAACAAGGACTGTCAGAATATACCTTTTTTTCATTTCATAGGAAAATTATCAGATTATATAAAATTTGCTAAACCTCAATTATCTTGCCTTTCCGTCCCACCTGAATTACTCTGGTCTTGCCTATTTTGTCCTCAATTCCCTCAGCTTCATGTATGTGTCCCGAAATCAAAATATCCGGCTGAAATTTTTCAGTAATTTTCCTCAAAATCTCATCACCCTCAAAACCTGAAAATTCAGCGCGCGTCCCTTTTGGATGAAGGTGCGAAACAAGAATTCTCTTCCTCGGTTTCATTCTCTTAAAATTTTTTTCAATCAACTCAAAATCCGAATCGTCAAGACTTAACTTCCAATCCGGGTTCCCAACGCCCAAAATTCCAACACCCTTATAACTCACATAATAATGATGTATGCTCTTTGCATCGTTTTTAAAGATTTCAAGATCCTCAAAAGCATCCCAGTTTCCCGGAACAAAGCAAATTTTTTGCCGTTTTCTCTTAAAAGGCTTTAAAACTTCTTCACTTTCCCCACCAAAACCCGCAATATCTCCTGCAAGAACCACGAGATCTACTTTTTCTTTTTTTGCAAGTTTTGCAAGACGCTCTGCTAAATCGGCACTCCCATGAAGGTCACCTGCAGCTAAAATTCTTAGCTTATCCATTGAAAAACCAAAATTTTCTGTTTTAAATAAGTTCTGTTTAATATTTGAATTAATCAAAAAGCAACAATACATTTATAAAATTAGCAAGAGTTTTATACTTAATGAATAAAGAAAGAGATAATCTATTTTTGAAGACTATTATAGTGATTTTTTTAGTAGTCCTTGTTGAATTTCTTGCCTTTTCATTTGCTTACCGGAAAAGCATCTCTGGTTTTTCAATTGCCGATATTACCCAACTTTACTCAAGCATGCACACAACCTCAAAGATTTTCCTAATTATCCAATGGGTGATAATACTCGTTATCGTAGTCATCGCATTAATAAAAAATCAAAAAGTTATGCAAAGAAGAAATAAAATCGGATCTATTAACATAAAAAAAGCCATGGCTAATTCAAAAACAGAGCTTGATGCTCTCTACAATATCCTAAAGGAAAGAAAAGAACTAAGCATTAAGGAGATTTGTTCAGTCTTTAAGATAAAAGAAGACCTCGCAATGGAATGGGCAAGAATACTTGAAGCAGGCGAACTTATAACCATCGACTACCCGACCTTTGGAAGCCCTATTGCAAAAATAAAAGAATTAGAAGAGGAACGAGTTAAAGAAAAGCCAAAACTAAAAGAGTACAAAGAAAAAGAGTACAAAAAAGAATCAAAAAAACATCAAAGAGATGAAAAAAGAGTTTTAAAGATAGTCAAAAAAAGAAAAAATCGATTAATAAAAAAGAAAGCAATACTCAAAAAGAAAAAGACAAGAAAAGTTAAGGCAAAATTGAAGAAGAGGTGATATGACAAAAAGAAAAGCTGGAAAGCTAAAATCATTAAAAAAGAAAGTGTTTAAAGCTAAAATAGCAAAAAAAGTGCAAAACGAAGTAAGGGAAGCTATATCTAAGTCACGAAAAGACCTGTCTTTCCCAAAAGGCGTTCTTGAAAAATACTCAATAGAAGTTGACAAAGCAAAAGTAAACATTGTAGTCAAAAAAGATGAAACTACAATAACTTATAACTTATATGTCCCTGAACTTGGTCCGGCAACTGTTGCTCTTCTCGACGAAATAAGAAATGAGCTTGTTGCAGAATCCAGTATTGGAATGAAAGAAATAACAGATCCCTCGGCTTTTGGAACTATAAAAGAAAGATTTATGAAAAAAGCGACCGAATTAATTAAGGAAAAACTGCCAAATATTGACACTTCAACTCTTGAATTTCTCGTTGGTAAACTGATACAAGATATGCTTGGCCTCGGAAACATTGAGTTCTTAATCCATGATCCAATTCTTGAGGAAGTTGTAATCCCATCTTCGAAGGAACCAATCAGAGTTTATCACAAAAAATATGGGTGGCTTAAAACAAACATTCGAGTAGGCAGAGAAGAAGAAATTCTAAACTACGCCAACATCATATCCCGAAGAGTTGGAAGACAAATAAATGTTCTCTCCCCCCTATTAGACGCCCACCTTGTTTCAGGAGACCGTGTAAACTCGATACTTTACCCAATAAGCACTAAGGGAAACACAATAACAATTCGTAAATTCGCAAGAGACCCATACACAATAATTGACCTCATCAATAACGGAACTTGTAGTCTTGATGTAGCTGTCCTTCTATGGCTTGCAACAGAATACGAAATGAATATCCTAATCTCTGGAGGAACTGCTTCTGGAAAAACTGTAATCCTTAACGCCTGTATGCCTTTCATACCTCCCAACCATCGAATTATCAGCGTTGAAGACACACGCGAACTTATGCTGCCTGATTTTTTGTACTGGACGCCCCTTGTCACAAGAACGCCAAACCCCGAAGGCAAGGGAGAAGTCACCATGCTTGACCTTTTAGTTAACTCTCTTAGAATGAGGCCAGATAGGATTATTCTCGGAGAAATGAGAAGAAAAGAAGAGGCAATGGTGCTATTTGAAGCAATGCACACGGGACACTCAGTTTACGCAACCCTCCACGCAGACTCGGCAGCTGAGACAATTTCAAGATTGACAAATCCTCCCCTAAATGTTCCACACAATCTCCTAAAAGCGGTAAACCTTAACGTCGTCATGTTTCGCGACAGAAGAAAAGGAGTAAGGAGAATCTTCCAAGTAGCCGAGTTTGTTGATATGCAGGGAGTAACCAGGCCAAACATACTATATCGGTGGATTCCCGAAGGTGACAAAATCATCCCCCACGCTGAAAGCTCGGTTCTCTTTGAAACCCTTGCACGAACAACGGGCAGATCAAAAAAAGAAATAGGTGAAGATCTTCAAAGAAAAAAGTCAATAATTCAATGGCTCATTAAGCACAACATAAGAAGCCTAAACGATTTTGGACAAGTAATGAACTACTACTATTCAAGCAGAGAAGTTCTAATGGATGCAATAAAAAAAGACGATGTAGGAAAAATTCTGAAAAAAGAAAAGGAAGCCCATTAAAGATGGAGTTTAAAATCCCTTTTACTTTTGCTAAGAAAGATATATTAAAGAAACGGGCAAAACCCTTCCAAAAATATATTCGTTATCGTGGTAAATCCTACCTCTCTGAAATCCTTAATAGTTGTGATGTTGACCTTAACCGTCGAGAATATCTTGCAATTTGCATTAGGTCCTTTATCTTCTCTTTTCTTTTCCTTTACATCGTTTCAACAACCCTTCTTGGACTTCTCTCTGTAAGGCATTACTTTTTAATTGGGCTTGGCATAGCCTTGATGTTTTCTTTCTTTATCCTGTTCAGTCAGCTTGTCTACCCACGAGTTTTCCTTGAAAGAAGACAAAGAGATATAGAAAAAAACCTGCTTCCAGCTTTAGAGGATATCGTCGTTCAGTTAAACTCAGGAATTCCGCTTTTTAGTGTCCTTGTAAACATCTCATACTCCGGATATGGCGAGCTTAGTTCAGAATTTAAGAAAGCGGTCAAAAGAATTAATGCTGGTGCACCTGAACAAAAAGTTTTGTCTGACATATCAAAAAAAAATCCATCACAATTCTTTAAAAGAACACTCTGGCAGATAAGCAACGGGCTCAATGCCGGAAGTGATATGACTCAGGTCGTTCGCGACAGCATAAAATCTCTAAACGAGGAACAAATGATTCAAATACAAAGCTATGGAAACAAACTCAATCCCTTGATGGTTTTCTACATGCTTGCTGCTGTAATTGTCCCATCGCTTTCCATTGCTTTCCTTACAATATTTTCTTCAATGGTTAATTTACCCGAAACTACCACAAAGGTTTTCTTCGGTGCACTCTTCATTGCCGTCGTGTTTATTCAGATAATGTTTCTTGGACTTATCAAATCAAGGAGGCCAAGTCTTCTATGATGCACCAAAACGAAAAAGAAATCAAGAGGAAGTTGAGGCAAAACAGCATAATTTACGTGCTGATAGGAATTTTTGTTTCAGGGTTAGTTGCAATCTTAAAAAAAACCTCGCTCCTTACTTCAGTCATCATCCTTTTTGCAGTCGCATTCCTCTTGTTCCTAAATGGATTCATAAAAGAAAAGCTCTCTACTAGCCGCCGAATACACAAAATAGAAGAAATCTTTCCCGACTTCTTACAGCTGGTATCCAGCAATCTCCGAGCAGGAATGACTGTTGACAAGGCAATAATTCTAAGCGCAAGAGAGGAATTTGATCCTCTTGACAAGGAGATTCTAAAGGCCGGAAGGGACATAACCGTCGGTAAGACGATGGAAGAGGCACTAACAAAAATGGCAGAAAGAATTGGCTCTGAAAAGATAAAAAAGACTGTCCGACTGATAATTTCGGGAATTCGTTCAGGTGGAGACCTCGCAGTCCTTCTTGATGAAACCGCATCTAATATGCGCGATAGGAGTTTTCTTGAAAAACGTGCCGCCTCAAATGTTTTAATGTATGTTATCTTTATCTTTGTAGCAGTTGCTGTGGGTGCCCCTGCACTTTTTGCGCTCTCAAACATTCTTGTCGAAGTGCTATCCAAATTGCTTGGCAATCTTCCAGAAATCAGTTCAGTTTCAGTACCATTCACCTTATCAAAACTCAACATATCCACTAATTTTGTCCTCTACTTTTCAATTTTCTTTCTTATAACAATTGATTTTTTAGCCTCACTCGTTCTTGGACTTGTCAGCAAAGGTGAAGAAAAAGAAGGCCTAAAATTCTTCCCAATACTTGTTGCACTTGGACTCTTAATATTTTTCGTAGTAAAAATTCTGCTTCGTGGCTTTGTTTCAAACATTATCTAAACAAATCTTCAACGCCCTTCACAAAAAATTGATTAGGATTGCCAACACAAAACTTTTATAGCTGTGTTTTTAGTTAAGTCTATGAAAAAGAAGGTGAAACGCACCGTACCTAAGAAGAAAAAGAAAGCTGCCTCTAAGAAGAAAAAGAGAAAAATCCACCACCGAAGAAAATTTAAAAAAATAGAAAGGGTGCCAACTGGCATCAAAAACTTTGACCGCCTAATAGAGGGAGGATTTGAAAAAAATTCAACGAACCTTCTTGTTGGCAGCAGCGGTTCAGGAAAAACAGTGTTTAGTGTTCAATTTCTAATAGAGGGTATAAAGCGCGGAGAGAAATGTCTTCTTGTAAGTTTCGAAGAGCAAAAAGAAGCCTTGTACGAGAACATGGCTGAACTTGGATTTGACTTAGAAAAATACGAAAAGGAAGGAAAATTTTTCTTCATTGAACACACGCCTGAAAAAGTCAAAAGAATGCTTGAAGAGGGTGGCGGTGAAATCGAAACAATTGTTTTGAGCAAAAACATAAGTAGAATTGTCATTGATTCGGCTACATCCTTCATACTGCTATTTGACAAAGAACTTGAAAAAAAGGAAGCAGCGCTTTCCTTATTCAATCTTCTAAAGGGATGGAATTGCACATCGCTTTTAATAAGTGAGGAAAACCCCTTAGAAGAAAGACACTCGTCGAGAGTTTTGGACTTAGAAGCAGATTCCATAATTCTAATGTATTTTATAAAGGGAAAAAAGGAAAGAGAAAGATATATTGAAATACTAAAAATGAGAGGGACAAATCACTCCCTCAAAGCCCACCGATACGTTATAAGAAAAGGTGGCATAGTTGTAAGCAAATCTCCTTCAAAAATGCCGATTAAAAAATAAAAAATTATTCTATTTGTC
>RFLO01000032.1 GCA_003693875.1 Candidatus Pacearchaeota archaeon
AAAAACTTTGAGAATTTTTTTGGTCTTTTTCTGAATTTATTTTGCCCGGATAAGAAAATTGAAATTCCTTCGTTAAGCCATATCGGGCGTAAGCTTTGTTTAAAAGTTTCAGAATATATTTTAGTAAACAAATGGGCTAATTCGTGCTTTACTAGAGCGAAATATCTTTCCTTGGAATAGCTGTGGGAACTTTCCTTTTCAAAATTTCGACGGTCTAAAATAAAGATGTCCGAATTATTTGCCCAACCTATGACCCAGCTTTCTGTCTTTTTGCCATAAAGTTTATCTATTGTTTTTCTATTTGGAACGACAAAAACTTTTGGTTTATTTCTTGTCCAGTTTAATTCAAAGAAACCATCTAGCTCTTTTAGTGCCTTTTCATAACAGTTCTCTAAAAACTTATCTTTTTTAGACCCAAGGAATAAATTATCTTAGTCAAATTTTAACTTTGGAACAGCTTTTTCTTCTTCAGGGATTTTTAGGTATTCTTTCTTCTTAAAGCCGTAGAGATTTGCGAAAAATCTTCCAGGAAACGTTTCAGTCATCACATTGTAAGTCATAATACCGTCGTTGTAGTATTGTCTTGCGTAGGCAATTTTATCTTCAATTGCTGAAAGCTCTTCTTGAAGTTGTATGAAGTTTTGGTTGGCTTTAAGGTTTGGATAGTTTTCTGCTAAGGCAAAAATTGACTTTAATGCTGATTGGAGCTTTGCTCCTGCTTTCATCTTTTTTTCAGGAGTTTTTGCCAAGACAAGTGCCTTTCGCGCTTCAGTTACTTCTTTTATTATTTTTCGCTCATGCTTCATGTATCCTTTTACTGCTTCCAAAAGATTTGGCACAAGGTCTGCTCTTTTTTTGAGCTGAACATCAATTTGAGAAAGAGCGTTGTCAACTTGCTGAGATAGGCGGACAAAACGATTAAAGTAGGCAATAAAAATTACTGCAATAAGTGCTACAATTCCAATTATCACCCAAATTACCATAAGCTAAATATAACAAAAGGCTTTTTAAACTTTGTTAATATGTTCGTTTATGACACACAAAATCTCTGTTGACAAGAAAACCTGTATTGGCTGTGGGACTTGTGCGGCTCTTTGTCCGGAATCTTTTAAAATGGAAGGTGACAAGGCAGTACCGATAAAAGAAGAAGTGGATAAGATTAGCTGCGAAAAAGAGGCCGAAGAAGCCTGCCCAGTTGACGCGATTAAAGTTGAATAGAGCATAGATACACGAATTTTTTTAAAGCCCAACAAAATTTCCATCATTTTTTCACAAAATTGGTTTAGTAATTATTTTGAAGTAGTAATAAGAGCTAAGTTTTATAAATCAAATTGCCTTTTATTTCGTATGGGACTCATGAATAAATTGATTGAAAAGACAAGAAAGCCAATTTCGTATCTTCTTATTACAGCTTCTGCTATGATGCCTCAAGGTTGTGGTACCGTCGTCTCTCATGCTATTGAATCTGAGGCAAACAGCCCCGCAGTAAGAATGAGGTATTCTGAGGAGTTAAGGGAGGCTGGAAAGAGGGTTATAGACGAAAAAATTCCAATAAGCATTATAAGAAAAATTACTTATGAGAATTTTAAAAGGAAACTTGAAGAGATACAAAGGAATGGTGGTCTTGAAGCCAGAGTAGAAGAAGCTCCATCTCCCTTCTCTCCATCAGCCCTTAATCCGGAGAATTACAAGATTGCCATAACTTATAAAGGGGACGTTATAGCAAAGTATAGTGTTAAGAAAACAGACAAGGGTTATGTTGTTGATAGAAATTCTGTTGAAGTAAACAAGAATTCAAAACTTATAAACGAATTAAAAGAGGATGCAAAGCGCAGTTTTGGCTTGTGTGCTGCAGCAACTATCTCCTCAATACTTATTGCCTTATACATAGAAAACCGCATACTAAAGGCTCTGCGACTTAAGGAATAGCCAAAGTAGTTAGATTATACGTTTAGATTGTTAACAAAACTTTTTATACTCTGCTGATTTTTTGCCTCAATGAAAAAGGTGATAATTTATTCCACCCCCCAATGTCCTTGGTGCAAGAAAACAAAAAAACTTCTAAGTGAGATTGGAGTAGATTTTACTGATTACGACGTTTCTTCTGATAAAGATAAGGCAAATGAGATGATGAAAAAATCAGGGCAAAACGGAGTTCCTGTTCTGGATATCGATGGTGAGATTGTTGTCGGATACAACCCGGAGAAAATAAAGGAATTACTTAGCGAAAACAAAAACGAAAAAAAAGAATATTCCTGCGATGTTTTAATCATTGGTTCAGGCGTAAGCGGGCTTGCAGCGGCAATGTATTCTGGCAGATTTGACTTGAAAACAATTGTTGTAGGAGATACTCCGGGCGGGGTTATAACTCTTACAAACGAGATTTCAAATTATCCGGGTTTTAAAAATCTTACAGGCACTGAGTTAGCTGACAAAATACGCGAACACGCTCTTGAATACGGTGTTGAAATTTTTACAGATAAAATAACAAAGGTTAGCGGGAGTTATGGAAATTTTATTTCAGAGTCTTCTGATTCGAGATTTTTGTCCAAAACCGTGATTTTTGCAACTGGAACGAAAGCAAGAAAATTAAATGTTCCAGGCGAGGACGACTTTTTTGGTCGAGGGGTTCATACATGCGCTTTATGCGACGGACCATTTTACAAGGACAAGACGGTCGCTGTTGTCGGGGGGAGCGACTCTGCAGCAAAAGAGGCTCTTCTTTTAACTGAATATGCAAAAAAGGTCTACATAATATACCGCGGAGAAAAAATCCACCCAGAACCGATAAATGAAAAAAGGGTAAAAGAAAACCAAAAAATTGAAATCATTACAAACACAAATATTGTGGAGATAAAAGGAGAAAAAAATGTTTCAAGAGTGGTTTTAGACAGGGAATATAACGGAGATAATGAGTTAAAACTTGACGGCCTTTTTATTGAGATAGGCCACATCCCATTAAGTTATGTTGCCGAACAAATGGGTGTCTTGCTAAACGAGAAAAACGAGATTAAAATAAACAGAAACTCTGAAACTAATATTGAGGGAGTTTTTGCAGCAGGAGACGTTGTAGACTCTGCTTTTAAGCAGGCAATAACAGGGGTTGCCGAGGGCGTAACAGCAGCTTGGAGCGCCTACCAGCTTATTAGTTCAAAAGGGTAAGCATTTCAAAATAAAAAACCTACCTTTCAAGGAGGTCTTTTAACCAGAAGTATGCCGCTCCAAGTGCTGCTGCCGGAGTCATGATAACAGAATATGTCCCTAATATGTGTTGAAGGCTTTGGTTTTCTATCAATTCCCTGCTAACAACAAAAGCTCCTATTCCCGTAATGCCTAAAAAAACCATCCTTTTAAACCGATTCCTGTTGTAATCAGATACTATTCTTGCCTGCCTTTCATTTCCAGAACGAGAATTTTGGTTTCCTGAAACTCGCAGATTATCTCTATTTTCAATAAAATAGTTGACAATCACCCCTTCAAGGCTTTCAGGGTCTTGCCTTAGTGAATTAAAAAATGCTATCCTTGCACTTTCGATGTCTGTATCTCCAAAATCCCCCCTATCATAATAATGTTTAAATACTCTCTCTAATCTAAGGTTCTTTAATCGCTCTTTTTCTAAAAATTTTCTACGTTCTGCATCTGAAAAATAGAATTCAGAGCCCTCTTAGGAAGGTTACAAAATCTTAAACTAAATCAATTAACCAGTTAGGAAAAAACCCAGTGTCGTTGCAGTGATAGACTTTGTGGAAAAACTGGTTTGCCTTTAGCTTTACGGGAATTATTTTTCCAATCCAGTCATTTTCTTTTGTCCACGCAAGATGTGGCGGCTTGAAATAAGCAGGGCTTTTGTTAAAGCAATCCTGAAAAATACGAAAAGCTTCGTGAACATATTCTGGACTTCTTGGCTCTCCAAACTCACGGTATTCATGAGTCTTCCCATGCAGAGCAAGAGTCTTGTTAAAAGACAAAATTTTTCTGCACCACTTTTTATTTTTTGATATTGGTGATTTTCCCTGAAAATTCGGAATTACAAAAAGAATATCTGATTTTTTAATCAGGCTGTCATCGCAAGGAATTGCCGGCGATAAGTCGTCAAGCTCTCTTGGCAAAATCAAGCGCACTGACAAAGACAAAATTAACAATATGGCAAAAGACAAAAGGATTATCCTTTTCATTTTCTAAAATTGAAAAGATTTATAACTTTTTTATCTTTTCTGTTGAGATGAAAAAATCAGAATTACTCCCATAGCAAAATTAAGCCAAAACTACCTTAATCTG
>RFLO01000033.1 GCA_003693875.1 Candidatus Pacearchaeota archaeon
AAAACAAAGAACGCCCAAGATAACAAGAATAGAAGTCGCAGAAAAAAATTTCCTTGAAAAAAAAGCAAAGGCAATAAGGGTCTTCGTTACAAATCACAAGGATTTAAATGAGATTTCCTCAAAAGTTGCCAAACTTCCCGGAGTAATCTGCAGAAGGGAGCACGATATCCCCCTAATCCAGAAATACATAAAAGAAAAAAAAGTTAATCCCCTAAGATGGCATACTGTTGACGCTGAACCCATTGGAGAAGAAGACTTTGCAGGATTTCCAAAAATTGTTAAAACAGAATTAGTCCTTAAGGCTAAAAAAATAGAATCTACTGAAAAAAGCGATTTTGAGCCAAAAATCCTTGCATTTGACATAGAAACCGAAAGTCAGGAAGTAGGAAACGGAAAAATTCTTCTAATCTCAATTTACTCAAAAAACTTCAGAAAAGTACTAACCTGGAAATTCAAGTCAAAGAAGAGTTTTGTTGAATCATTTGAGAGCGAAAAAGAGATGGTTAAGGCATTCTCGGATATTGTCTGTCAGCAAAAACCAGACATACTTACTGGATACTTCTCCGATGGATTTGATATCCCTTACCTCATCTCCGCTGCCAAGAGGCTAAAAGTCCCCCTATTTCTTGGACCAATAAAAAACCCTCCACAGATAGTAAGGGGCAACCCAATTTCTGCAAAAATCCCCGGATTAGTTCACATAGACACCTTCAAGTTCATAAGAAATGTATTCTCACAATACCTGCAATCAGAAACCCTCTCTCTCAACGAAGTTGCAAAGGAACTTCTTGGAATGGAAAAAAAAGAATTTGATTTTTCAAAAATCTCCTCAATGAACTACGAGGATTGGGAAAAATTTGCTGAATACAACCTTCACGATTCAAAACTTTCATACGAGCTTCTTCGAAAAATCTGGCAGGACATAAAAGAGTTTTGTCTTATAGTAAAAGACCCCCTCTTTGATACAACAAGGAACTCAATGTCATCTAATGTTGAAAGTTATATCATCCAAAACCTTGACAAATTCAATGAAATCGCCGAAAAAAGACCAACCCCGGAAGAAATAACAAAAAGAAGAGCAAAAGGAAGATACGCTGGAGCTTTTGTATTTGAACCTACACCAGGCATTTACGAAAATCTTGTTATGTTTGACTTCACAAGTATGTATGCCTCAGTTATAGTCGCCTATAACCTCTCTAAATCAACATACCTGGGCAACAAAAAGTTTTCAAAAAAGCCCGGATTTTTTCCAAGACTTCTAAAAGAGATAATTGAACTTAGAAAAAAACATAAGAAAGAATATGCTAAAAACCAAAGCCCTCTTCTGAAAGCAAGAAGCAATGCCTACAAACTCTTAGCGAATGCAAGCTATGGCTATCAAGGATTTTTTGCCGCAAGATATTATTGTTTTGAAGCAGCTGCTGCAACTGCAAGGCTTGCTCGTGAAAACCTAAAAAAAACAATGGAGAAAATAAAAAAAGAAGGTTACAAAATAATCTATTCCGATACAGACTCCATAGCATTTCTTCGTGGAAAGAAATCAAAAAAAGAAGTCATCCAGCTCCTCAAAAGAATAAACTCCGAACTTCCGGAAGCAATGGAGCTTGATCTGGAAGATTTTTACATGCGTGGACTCTTTGTGCATAAAAGAACTACAAAAAGCGGAGCAAAGAAAAAATATGCCCTCTTAAGTGAGGAAGGAAAACTAAAAATAAGAGGTTTTGAAACTGTTCGCCGTGATTGGTGCATGCTTGCAAGAAGGCTCCAAAGCGATATCATTGAAAAAATCCTCAAAACAGGAAATGAAAAAAAAGCTCTCCTGCTCCTAAAAGAGACCATAAAAAAACTTCGGGAAGGCAAAATACAAAAAAACGAGCTTATAATCAAAACCCAGCTAAAAAAGCCAATTGACTCCTATCAGTCCAAAGGTCCCCACGTAATTGCTGCGGAAAAAATGAAAAAAAGCGGTACAAAAGTTTTTGCAGGCTCAATCATTGAATACTTTGTTGGAAAAACAAAAGAAAAAAGAAAAAAAATTGGAGAGGCTGTATTTCTCCCTGAAGAAAACGCGGATTACGACCCTTCATACTATCTGAACAATCAGGTTTTGCCGGCAGTAGAAAACATATTTGACATTTTTGGCATAAACATAAAAGAAATAATTGAGGGAAAAAAGCAAACAAGCCTTCTTGACTTCAAGTAACTTTTAAGTAGTAAAAAACGAAACATTTATAAATAAAAAGAGCTTAAAAGGCCTATGGCAGAAGATGAAGAAGGCACTAAAAAACTTGAAGAGTTAGTTTATCAACCAACCTTTTTAGATCCCGACGGAAATTTAAATATTCCTAGCGCGAGAATCCTTGAAGAATCCACCCCTCTTGAAGAATTTAAGGAAGCTTACGAAGTTTCTAAGAGACTTGAGGGAGCTAATAGTAACTCCGAGTTCTATAGCCTACTTCTTGGACGGGAGGCAGGGCTAAGGGTAGGTAACAAAATTGCAAGCAATACCCTTGAAAGTATTGCCCTTCAATTAAAAGGTTACATCAAAGAACAAGAAGTCAGATTTTCTGCAAAAAATGCAGAACAAATCTACCAAGAAATCCGGGAAAAAGCAGAAAATGAGATTGTAGAACCTGCTATTCTTGCTGTAGTTAATATGACCGATTTAGGTTATGGAAGTGAAAGCTTTAGAGATGTTCTTCAAAAATCAAAAAGGGCAATAGAAGGATTAAACGAAATGGGAGTATATGAAAAAGACCCTAACGAAAAAGAAAAAAAGATAAACAAGTTTCTAGAAAAGAAATTTGAAGGGTTAACCGAATTCCAAAGAAGCATACTCGCCCCTTTTGCAGAACTTGTTGCTCAGGAATACGTGCAGTACTTTCACTCAAAAATAATCGAAGCAACAGAAAGCTACAACGGCGGACAAATTAATGCCACGGAAGGCTTTTTAACTGAAGCCCTAAGGATTCTTGTAGAAGAGGGTTCAAAAGAAAGTGATGATGAGGAAAAACAAAAAAGACTAATTAGTACAGCAAGGGATATTTCAGATACTACCCTTAAGACGCTTTATATAGTAAGAGCAAGAAACGAAAGAGACGCTAATTCTTCAGATTAGCCTCTTTTTCTTCAATAGATTCCCTTACTATCCTTGACATTTCCTTTAAGAACTCATCTGCCTTGTCAAAAAGCTCATCAATATCCTTTCCATGAACGGCAACTTTTTTTCCGTGAACAATATCTTTCGCAAGAGTATGGACTTCGTCATAATAGTAAACATATTTCTTGTCAAGTCTTCTTCCATTCACAAAGGCTTTTATCAATATTTCTGGTATCAACTCTGGAGAAGGCGGTGTTATATCGGAAGCTATCAGTGCTGCGTGGGCTGCGTCAACCATAGACCAATATATCCCATCAACAGCCGACATAAGTGCCTGCCTCGAACGTGCCATATGATGCGGTGCCCTCTCAATAAGGCTGTAAATCGCCTCGGGAGTTGACTTTATTTTCCCGTCTCTTAAAAGAACTTTTAGTGGCGTAAAAAATCCTCCGAAGTCAACAAGTGGCTCTCCATAACGGATAACATTTACAATTACCGGATCACCCCTCAAAAGATCCCTCCACCAAGTAGAAAGCTTTACCGTATTTAAGTGCAATGGCTTGGTATAAACATTTTTCTCGGCAAGTTTTCGCAATTCTTCTCGGTACCAGGCAATAAGTTCCTCGTCCCAAAGAATTGAAACATCATCAATAACAATAATTATGTCAATATCCGAAGACGATTTTGAATCTTTGCGTGCAGTTGAGCCAAAATGGATAATGGACTTTATCATCTGGTCAAACTTATCATATACCTTGACAGCAAAATCATAGGCAATCTCCCGATCTCCTGCAATTTTTAGGGTGTCTTTTTTCCCTTCAACTTTGCGGGAAATTTTTTTCCTTCCAACACTCTTCCTTGTTTTTTTTGCTACACTCTTTTTTTTAGACTTCTTTTTCTTCACCATCTTTTTCAAAACTTAAAGGAAAACCCTTTTTATAAACCTTATTAAGCCATGTTCGTCCCGCTAAACCTTGACCTCTCACCCCCAATCTGCCCTCCAAGCTCTGCTGGAAGCATACTAAATCCCGCACCATACATTGAGTGGTGGACACTTGGATTGGTTTCACCATAACCTGAAAAATAACTTCCAATGTTATCCCAAAGAGGCGCTGCTTTCATCCCATAAAGGGGGCTACCAAAAGCGCTTAATGAAAGCTGGTGATGTGGAACTTTTTGAAACTGCCCCATAATCCCCCCGGCTTCAACAATCTTATGAATCTCATCAAGCCTGCCAGCTTTCTCAAGTTCTTTTAAAATTTCTTTTATTGGAACGTTGCCCATGCCTGGCGCAAGGTGGGAGTCACTAAATCCGAAATTATCTGTTATGTGAAGATGTTTTACATATTTCGCTATCTTTTTTGTTTCCTTAATCATATCCTCCTTTGAAAAGCCATGCCGCCTCATAATATTCAAATGTCCCATGTCCCAGTTAACACCAATATGCTTTTCAGCTATTTCCTCTGCCCTCTTCTTGTCCATGCCCTGGCCTACAAGGCTTTCCGCAAACTTTTTTCGCGACTTCTTAACAAGAGCCTCCATATCTTCAGCTCTTGAAAACCCAAGCTCCTGCCACACATTCTCAATAGCAATTATTGGCATAGTCTTCCCAAACTTCTTATAAGCCTTAGCAGCAGCATTGCCAAAAGTCTCTGCCGCCTTATCCATAGCAAATTTCTCAACATTTTGAAAAATCTCTGGAGGTTTGCTCCCTGAAGAATCTCCACCGGTTATCTCAAAAAACTTATTAAGATATTTGTCCTGAAGTCCGATATCCAGAAAAATCTTCTTATATTCGTTTTTAGACGATCCTATCTCCTTTTCTAATTTCTCCTTCTCCTTGCTCCATTCTAATGCAAGATTTCTTAGCTTCTTTTTTTGCTCCGGGTTACTATGTCTATAAGCTACCTCAAAAGTTGAGCGAAATAATTCTCTGGAATGTTTATTCAGCCTTCCTGCATGCTTCAAATGAACCTCAGAAACGCCGCCCTTTTCTCCAAATATCTCATCTACCTCTTTTACATCTTCCTTTGAAAGACTTTCAATGACCTTAGGAAGATTTCCGCGAACCCCATAGCTTAATTCCTCAAGAGCACGAAGATGTATATTATGAACTTCATTTAGGTTATTCTCCCATGCAATTTTATTATACTCTTTAATCCTTTCGTCCACGCTAACCTTTGTTTTTCCCTTGGCAACTCTTTCCGGTGAAAATTCTTCCTTTTCCTCAACAAAGGTAACAACTTGTCCTGTATCTGCATTGACAACAGGCACTCTTTTCTCGACAAAACGCTCCTCACCCTCTCCAGGACGATAGGTTACGCCTGGCATTCCGTTTGCAGCATGAAAGACAACTGGAATATTTCCCTCTGGTTTTATCATGTGGGCTTTTTCTAAAGCATCAACAACCTTTCGCTCAGCCTCTGCTCTCCCTTCCTCTCCAGTCCATCCTTGTTGAGAAAAACCAGCAGGATCAACAAGAGGTCCATGGAAAGTTGGTTTTATTCCCGTAAGCTTTGCAAGAGCCCTAATCTCTTTTAACATCTGAACAGGAGCTGTCTGAGCTGTTTCGTCACTCAAAAAAGTAACCTCAAATGTTTTAGCACCTGCACGTGCCGCGGATGCAAGCTCCGCAGCCTGGTTAGCTCTTGCAGGATGACCTGGAAAACCAAGCTTTGAAAACTGTTTGGGGGTCATCTTAAAGCCTGTAAAATTACCATAACCTTCTGGCTCAAAAGAAGAATATCCTCCCTTATAAAAAGACTCTACACCTCCCATAAAGATTACAAGAAACGGGGTTATTTAAATTTCACCATCTCTTTGGTTCCTCATATCCTTTTTCTTTCTCATGCCTCGGTTTTAAAAAGTCTCCTTCTTTTCTCTCGAGAGTATCCAAAAAACCAACTTCAGAAACAGAAACCTCTTTGGTATGTTTTGAGTCGTCGTAAACAGGCCTTTCTTCCTCTTCTCGCCTCATAAGCGGAGCATTTCCTTCCAAATAAACAATGTCTCTTTTTTCTTCACGCGGCTCATAGCTTTCAAAATTGCCCTTATCGCTCTCGATATAATCGGGCCCTTTTTCAACTCCTGCAACATATTCAACTGGCCCTTCGTCCTTTTCACTCTTTTCAGGCACAATCTCTTCGAGACGATTCAGTTCATCAACTTCATCAGGGTCAATAAGAACAACATCCCCTATATCCCCCACAGAAGATTCTTCTAATTCTTCAGCCACTGCTTGTTCCGGAAAAAAACCCTGGCCTGCTATTCCTGTTTCAGGAAACTCCACATCTTCCTCACTTTCTCCCTCCTCTGAAACTTCTGAATCTTCGCTGGCTTCATCTTTTAAAATCTCTTCCAAAACGTCCGTTAAAGACCTTTTTTTCTCTCCTACGCCTTCTCCCATGACCTAAAAGCCCCTTTTAGACTCACCTCGGGAGGTTTTGTGCGAGATTCGTCAACATTAACAAAATCATTTTGAGCAGAAGCCATCCCGTGAGCCTTCTTATAAATATCATAAACTGAAAAGATTCCGTCGCTTGCATTCTTAGCAGCATTTGCCCTGACTGTTTTCTCAATAAAATTATCTTTTTCAAGGTCCATTGGGCCTTCAAACTTCTTGCTCTTATTCTTTTTCCTCTTAGGCTTAAAAAGGCCAAGAAGGGCTGTAAATGGGTCTATGTTCTCTTTTTCTTTCTTCTTTTTTTCTTCTTTTTTCCCGTCATCTTTTAAAAAGTGATCAAGGTCCTCTTTTATTGCTTCAAGAGACTCTATAGTAGTCTCATCAGAAAAACGTAGAATATCCACCATGTCTTCCTCACTAATTGCTTCCTCTATGAGTTTTATTTCGTGTGCATTCAGTGCGTAAGCTTCAAGATTTATTTCTGCAAGCCCTCCAAAAACAAAAGCATAACTTCCCCTTTGAGTTTCCTTCTGACCAAGATGCCCGCGATAGCTAAGGCTTGCTACAATAACTGCAAAATAATCCTTCTTTAACTTGTAACCTTCAAACTGCCATGGGAGTTTTTCCTTTTTTTTGCAAAGAAGCACAAGTTCAAACATTGTGGTGCTAAAAGCATTAACAAGGGCAGCATGATTGTCGAATCCCTTTTGCCTAAGCTTCTGGGCATTTCTCAGATAAGGCTTAACCCATGAAGTATAAAGCTTAAGCGTTTCTACCTGTGACTTTAAATAAGCCTTCTCAACATTAAACCTCTTCCTAAGCTCCTTCTCAGAATATTCCTTCCACTTTAAGAACTCATTAAGTCGTGGAATAAGTATCCTTAAAACCTGATCATTGATGATTGCTTCCCCTTCGTCACTATTAAGCCTCTTTAAATCCTCAACACTATTAGATATCATAAAAGCGTCACGAATGGTCATAAAACCAAGCTCATTTGCCATCATATGAATTGCCCCGCGTCCTTTCTTGATATCCACATTATCCAACCAGATTTGTTTCAGGGCAAGAAGCCCCTCTTTTCTTCTCTCAGGATCACTTGAATTAGCATCATCATAGTGGGACAGGCGGACTTCAAACTCCTTTAAATCATAAAGGATATTCAAAATTGACTTTATAACTGTGTTAATTGTCCCAAAAATCTTCATCCCTTCCTCCTGAAGTCTCGTTAGCCTTTGGCTCATATCGGCAAATTGCCCGGACCCAGGACTTGCCATAAAATTATCAACAACCTTTTTAACATCCCATCCCGCATCAGTCAAGAAATCCAACACCCAATAATAAATCGGTTCTATCTGGTTTTGCTCTGATTGTATCCTCAACTTATGAGACGAAACAGGACTTGGCGAAAGAGAAATGCCCTCTTCTTTTGCCTTCTTCAGAGCTTCAATTATCCCATGTTGCCTCACAAGCTCAAACATAGCTTCTTTATCCTTCTCGCTACCAGATGCATTCATCCAAGGCGAAACAGCCATAATGTAATCTGACAAGTCTTTTGCATCCCCCATAAAAATCTAAGTTGAAGCATCTATTTAAAGCTGCCGACCATCAATACTTTTAAATAAAGCCAAGTATTCTGAATTTTATGCTCTTCAAAAAAAGAAAGGGGATGATTGACATATCAAAACTCCAAAAAAAAGGAGTGATTTCTGCATCCAAAAATGAAACTAACCTCCCTCCAACAAAGGATGGATTCATAGAACTTGGAAAAAACAGCCAAGAAGATGGACAAAAAGAAGTCTATTCCAAAAGAGAAATAGATTCAAAAATAACTGACCTTGACAACAAAATCTATCGTTTAGAACAAAGAATTGAATTGCTTGAAAAAAAGCTTGGGGTAGAAAACAAAAGCCCGGGGTTAATTAGTTGGTAGCATGGGTGAAATTCCAAGAGAAAAAATAAAAGCCTACGCGCTCGAAAATGCTGTAAAACATGGAGGTACCGCGAGAAAAGAAGCCGTACTCTCCTCGCTTTTCGCTGAAGGGCTTCAAAAGGAACAGATAAAAGAATATCTTGGAAAAATAGATGAAGTCATAAAAGAAATTGGCGCTCTCTCAGATGAAGAAAAAGAAAAAGAGCTCAAAAAATTGTCTAAATTGATAAAAAAAAGGGAAAAAAGAAGTGGCCTCCCGCCCCTTAAAAATGCAAAAAAAGGCGAAGTAATAACGCGCTTTGCTCCATTCCCTTCTGGCCCCCTTCACATAGGAAACGCACGAACCCTCATCCTAAACGACGAATATGCAAAAATGTACAATGGAAAGATGCTTCTTGTAATAGACGATACAATTGGCAGCAAAGACAAACCAATCCAAAAAGAAGCATACAAGCTAATCCCAGAAGGGGCAAGATACCTCAAAACAAAATTCTCGCGAGTGGTAAAAAAGTCAAGTCGTATGAAGCTTTACTACCAATATGCAGAAAAGCTGATCAAATCGGGCCACCTCTATGTCTGCGATTGTCCAATTGACAAAATGCGAAGTCTTCGCGAAAAGGGTGTTGAATGTTCGTGCCGACAATATCCTCCAAAAATTCAGATGAAAAGATGGAAAAAGATGTTCAAAGCAAAAGAAGGTTCTATGTGCGCCCGCCTAAAAACAGATATGCAGGACAAAGACCCCGCATTTCGCGACCGGGTTATGTTTAGAATAAGTGACCAGCCCCACGCCTTGCTCGGGAAAAAATACCGAGTTTACCCCTTGCTTGACTTCTCTTGGGCAATAGACGACCACTTTCTGAAAATCACCCACATACTTCGCGGCATGGAGCTTGCAATAGAAACTCGTGTAGAAAAATTCATCTGGGATATCTTCGGCTGGAAACATCCAGAGGTAATCTACAACGGACTATTTGAGATAAAAGGCATAAAAATCTCCAAGTCAAAAGGCGCAAAAGAGATTAAATCCGGAAAGTATATCGGTTGGGACGATCCGCGAACCTGGTCAATCCAATCTCTTGAAAGAAGAGGCATCCTTGCCGAATCAATTCGCGAGTTCATTTTAAAAATGGGGCTAAAAAAGACCAATACAATCACGCCAATTGAAGTCCTTTACTCAATAAACAGGAAAAACCTAAACGATTCCCAAAGGCATTTCTTCATAGAAAATCCAAAAAAAATAAGGATTGAAAATGCGCCAATTTCCATTGCCAAGATACCGCTGCACCCTTCCAAGAATCTGGGAAGCAGGCAATGCAAGACAGGAAACGAATTTTACATTTCAGGCCTTGACTTTGATCTCCTAAAAGAAGGAAACTTTCGCCTTATGTACCTTTTCAACTTCAACATTGATAGTGAAAAAAAAGCAAGATTTATTTCAAGAGAGCCCGACCCAAAAATAAATGCATTGCCTCTCCATTGGCTTCCAGCAGAAGAAAAAAGTGAAAAGGTAAGGATTTTAATGCCTGACGCAAGCTATCGCGAAGGTATCGGAAACCCGGAACTTAGGAATCTAAAAGTTGGAACAATCGTCCAATTTGAGAGATTTGGATTTGCAAAACTCAATAAAAAGGAAAAAGATTTTCTTGAATTTTGGTTTGCACACAACTAATCTTTTACTTCCTCGCTCAAAACTGAGCCGTGAGTTACATTATTCAAACGTTCATAAAAGTCAAAAGAAAGTGCTGTTGGAATCTCAACAACAGCTTCAAGATTGCCATTAGAAAGCCAATTCTCCTCTTTCATAAATTCTTTTACGATTGCATAGGCTCTGCCGGTATATTGGGCAGGAATAATAAGCTTGACTTTCTTTACTTCAACTTTTAACGGAAGCACTTTAGAAATTTGCTCAACTATTTCATTTATCTGAGAATCTATCGGCTTATTTTTTATATTGACCTTCGCCTCTTCAAGAGCCTTCTTGATTCTTTCTGGAGGATAAGGAAGCCCTTCGGGGGACACTGCCATTCTTGAAAGAATGTCAATAACCTGTTTATACTTTTTCTCTCTTTCCTCCCTTAAACTCTCCGCTGTCCGAACAACTTCTCCGTTGCAGATAATTTTCTCTGCAACAGCCATAACATCACTTGTACCAAAATGAATCTCCAAATCGTCTCTTGAAGCTCTCTCTCCTGCTTTCAAATTGTTGAAGATATCTTCTGTTAGAACGGCTGATGCAAGATTTGCTCCCGGCTCTCCCTTGCGAACCTTCATAGCCTCTTCAAGATCAACCAAGATCTCAAAATGCTTACCTCCCCTCGTAATCCTTGCCGTCGTATTCACCATAAAAAACAAAAATCAAAAAGGTATTTAACCTTTGCTATAAGGTGACACTCTCCCCGCCCTAAAAGTTCTCCCTTCGGTCGAATCGCCTTCGGCGAGCGGGACTTCCTGATTCGTTCAACTAAAAGATTTCCCAGAAAGTTTCGTGATGCGAATCCTGATTCCGAACATACTCATTTGCCACTTCGATACTAAAAAATCCGACAGAAGTTATGTTCTTTCCACGAGACCAAAAGTGCCCTCTCGGGTACCGCTTCCTAAAATTCGGAACTTTTTCAAAAATCTTTTTTGAGGAGATTCCTTTAAGTCTGTGAACTGCCGACGACGGACTCATTGTCATTGGAATCTGGATGGTGCAATGGATATGATCGGCTGGACGTTGAGTTCAAAAATTTTTATGCCCCATCTCGACGCTGCAAACCTAATGCATCCGTCGACAAGAGCACGCTTCTCAGGATTCTTCATCATTTTGTAACGATATTTAGGAGCCCATTCAAATTTCCACATCGACACCCCGACGAAATGGTTTCCCCGCTCGTAATTCACATAGCTCCCGCTAAGTTGCAATTATTTCATTTCCGATAGATTTATTTAGTTATAGAAAGTCTCAACCGATTTGTTCAACTAATCGCTCTCGTCCCAATTTTGAAAAATAGGAATTTCCCGCTCGAAATTTAAGCAAACTTTTTTCCAGGCAAAATCTCAATACCTTCTTTGGTCAAAACGCCCACATCAAAACGGGAAGGATCAAACCCGTCTTTTTGAACTTCCCTAAAAGCATCAAAAGCAAGCTTTACTGCATCCTTAAGAGGCAGGTCCTTCTTGTATTTTTTTCTTAAAATTTCTTTGAGTTGCTCGTCATTCTCACCAATGGCGTTTGCCCGGTACTTGAAATAATTTCCAGTTATGTCTGTTGTGTGTATTGTTGGCTCAGAATTGTATCCTGCAACCATAATGGAAACTCCAAAAGGGCGTGCACCGCCATATTGAGTAAACTGCTGTTTTATATCAGCTATTTCTCTGACAATTGTCTCGGCATCAGGAGTTGAATCATACGTTATCCTGTGCTGTTGAGCTGCAACTCTTGCACGCTCAATCAGAACGCGGGCATCAGAACTTATTCCTGCCGCAACCGCCATTATATGATCATCAATAATGTTTATCTTATTAGCTGATGACTCCACAACCAGTGGATCCTTTCTCCTTCTGTCAGAAACAATCACAACCCCGTCTTTAAAGATAATTGCAATTGAAGCTGAGCCTAAACGGACCGTCTTCTCAGCATACTCTACCTGCAATATCTGACCGTCTGGAGCAAACATTGTTGCCGCACGGTCATAACCCATTTGTTGATGGTGTATATCTTCCATATTAGAACCTCTAAAAACGGGGAATTCTGCATTTTTAAGATTTTCCTTTTCAAAAATTCCTTAGAAACTAAAGCCTCAGCGCTTTTTACAGAACCAACCCAAAAATTCCTAAAACTTATAAAGGCAACTTTCCTGTAGCCTTTATGGAATATGAAGCTCTTTTAGAAAATGCTTATAGAAAAATAAAGCCCATTGAAAAATGCAAACGTTTTGAGATTATAAAGGTTCAAGGGCATTACGAAGGTAGTAAAACAATAGTTAAAAATTTTCTCAGAATCAGTTCATGCATCCGAAGGCCATACGCACACCTAATGAAATTTTTATCAAAGGAACTTGCAAGCCCTGCCGAAATTTCAGGTGAAAGATTAATCTTTCAAAGAAAAATCTCCCCTGGCGACATAAATTTAAAAATAAAAAAATATGTTAAAGAATTCGTCTTGTGTCCCAAGTGCAAAAAGCCAGATACAGAATTAATCACCAGAAAAAGTGAAGCCATCCTTCACTGTCTTGCCTGCGGTGCAAAATATTCAGTTCATGAGATATAAGGAGGGTTGAAATGGAAGGAAGATGTATGAAGTGCGGATCTCAGAAGGCAATGATTGACACCGTAATGACTCGGACTGCTCGTGGCACCTATATGGCAAAAGGTAAGTGCGAATCCTGTGGGACCACAGTTTGTAAAATCTGCTCCAAAGATACTGCTGAGTCGCTTGTCTCTTCTGGAGAAGTAAAAAAAGGCTATTAGGCAAAAGGCAATGGGGTAGCTTGCCTTGTAGCTTAAGAGTCAGCTTTCGGTTCGATGGGATGTGTCCGAATAAAGATTCACAAGTCAAGCCGCTTCGTTGTTGCGGTCTGTGACAAGGAAATTTTTGGAAAAAAATTAAAGGACGGAAGCTTTCAGCTCAACCTTGCAAGCAGCTTTTTTGATGGTGATGAGTTTGATGAAGAAGAAGCAATAAAAATTTTAAGGTCTTATTTTCTTGATGACGCAAGCTTCAACATCGTTGGAGAAAAATCAATAGATATTGCTAAAAAAGCCGGAATAATATCCGGTGGAGAAAGTATTTTCTGCGGCGTTCCAGTCTGCCTTGTCTTGCTATAGCAAAAGATTTAAAACTAAAAAACCCAAAAAATCCTATGGATGAGTGCATCTTTTGCAAAATTATCAATGGAAAGGTTCCATCAGAAAAAGTCTTTGAAAGCGAAAATTTTATCACGATAAAAGACATAAACCAACATCCGGAAGGTCACAGCCTTGTTATTCCAAAAAAACATTTTGAGAGCTTCATTAATCTTCCAGAAAATCTTTACCAGGAATTTGTTGAAGCAACTAAAAAAAGCATCTGGAAACTTGAAGAAGAGTACGACTTTGAGGGATTTAATCTTGCATTAAACAATGGAAAAGTTGCAGGTCAAATTGTTCCGCATATGCACTTGCACATCCTGCCAAGAAAAAGGGGAGATAACTTTCGTTTCGTTTAGCCCAAAAAAAGCAAACATCCTGAATTTTTCTTAACCGCCCAGCTTATCACTTAAAGCACTTGCAACCATCAAAGAAGTATGCTTATCTCACTGAATCTTTTTAACAGTCCAACTCGCAGCTAAACTGACCTGCTCTTTTTGTTAAAATTTTCAGGATAATTTAAATCTTTGGTCTTTTATAGAAGACATTTAAAATCCAGCCACCCCTTAACTCAAAAAACTACTGTGTTTATAATAATATTCGTCATATCTTAATACACTCCGCCAAATAAAAAAATTTCAAAAGACGTTATGGTAAGCTCCCAAGATATGCTAGCCAATAATTGCCATTTCCCCCGTTAAAAACTAATAACACGCAACTTTTTTCCTCCGGCTCAATTAAATCTCCAGAAAAAGTGGCCGCTTAAGACAAGCCACAAAAGAGGAGTATGTAGCACAAGTTCTACTTCACCAGTGTCAAGCCCTCTTAAAAACAAATCAAGGATTCAAACGATCGCGGTCACGCGGAAAAAGTGTTGCTTCTCTTATATTGTCCAATCCTAAAAGAACCATCGTAAGTCTTTCTACTCCGACCGCCCATCCCGCGTGAGGTGGCGCACCGAACCTAAAAGAATTTATATAGTCCTTAAAATCTTCCGGATTAAGATTATTTGCTTTCAATCGCTCTTCTAAAAGTTCCGGCTGATGAATTCTTTGACCGCCTGAACAAATTTCAAGACCATTTAAAAGAGCGTCAAATCCTTTTGAAAGTTTGCCGTCGGGCATGATATAAAACGGTTTTCCTTCAATTGGCCAGGAATGAACCATAAGAAGAGTGTCCTTAAAAATCTTTGAAGTTTCATGCTCTGCCCCAGTGCCTAAGTCATGCAGCGGCACTGAGATTCCTTTTTCTCTTAAAAGGCTTCTTAGTTCAGTAAAACTTACATATTTTACCTTTGGAACTTTTAACGACGGATTCAGGAGCTTTACCTCCTCCTTGTTTTCTTCAAGAACTTTTTTTACAATAAAAACTACGCACCTTGCAAGAACATCCATCACTTTTTTGTCGTCGGCAAACGCTTCCTCGTAGTCAAACTGACGAGATTCGTTTAGGTGCCTAGTAGTGTTGTGCTTTTCTGCGCGCCACGCCACAAAAACTGTAAAGACTTTTTCCATAGAGCAGGCAAGCATTTGTTTGTAAAGCTGACAACTCTGTGAAAGAAAAGCATCCTTTTCAAAATACTTTACCTTAAAAAGCTCGGTGCCGCCTTCAGAACTTGACGAGATTATTGACGGCAGTATCACCTCTATTGCCCCTTCAGAAAACATAAATTCACGAAAAGCCCTAAGAATTGTTGACTGAACCTTAAAAATTGCTTGAATCTTTCCCCTATGCAAATCCAAAAAACGATTGTTTAGCCGTATTGGTAGTTCAGTTTTTGAGTAGTCCGATACATCTATTGGAAGAGGATCCTCTGCCTTTGCGATAACCTTTATAAATTTGGGGATAACCTCCCATCCTCCTGGAGCTTGTTTCGACTTAATAGATTTTCCAATAACCTCTACAACAGACTCTCTTTTAACCTTGTCAATTAGTTCAAAAACTTCCCGCTCAACTTTTTCTACGGGGGCAGTTACCTGAATCCTGCCGGAGATGTCTCTTAAAACAAGAAACCTGACTTTTTTCAGATCACGCGTATCATAAACCCACCCAAGAAGCCTAACTTCCCTTTCCTTTCCAAACACATCGCAAATCATTGTCCTTTCCATCTGCTTTTAAAATAAGTCTTCTTTTTAAGTTTTAGCAAGATAAAAGGCAAACTTCAAGGAAAAACTTAAAAGTGCTAAAGATTTTTTGATTTAATGGAAATAAATCCTGACAATTTAGAAGACGCATTAAACTCTGCAAAAAATCAAGATCATTCACCCTCTGCAAATCAAGACTCCAAAACAAAACCCGGTGACCAGAAGGTACCAAACAGCTCTATGACTCCGCAGGAGGAAATCGGATTTCACAAGGGGGCTTTAAGCACGCTCATCGCTGAAAGAAATGAGCTTGTAAAAATGATAGGAAATGTCAACGCCATCATGCAGGCACACATAAAACGCCTTGAAGAGCTTGGAGTAAAAATCAAATGAGTGAAAAAAGAACTTTTTGGATAGGTGCAATAAGCGGCGCTGTTGGAGCAATCTTCGGCTCTCTTTCTGGCTCAAACAGCAATATCGTAACAGCCCTTGTTGGTGCAGGAATCGCATTAATTGTTGCAGCAAGCATAAGAGGCTTATTTAAGTAAGTGTTTGTCAAGTTCGTCACTTATTTCTTTTCCACTTACAACCCCCCTAAACTTTGACATAAGAAGCCCCATATAAGCCCCTTTTGAAAGACCCGGCTTTTCCTTTAAAATTTTCCTAATCTCTTCCTTAAAATTCACATCTGATTTTTCAAGGGATTTCTCAACGCTCTGTCCCCTTAAAATCTTTTCAAGAACATTTTTCACATCATTTGGTGAGATATTCCTTCCAACTTCTTCTAAAACCCTTTCAAGAACATGAACATTCAAAGCCCTTTCAGTTTCCTCCATTGATTTTCCGGTTTTCCTTGACAACTCTCTTGGAAAAATTGTCAAAGACTTCGCAATCAAGGAATAGTTATCCATTACCTTCGTTAACGTCTTAAATTCCTCTAATTTTTTGTCTTTTAAAACAAGCCTTATCAACTCGTCATTTAATCCAAATTCCCTAAGATAGGCTTTATGTTCTGACATAAGTTTTGGAAGTGTTTTTTTCGCAAGGTCAATAATCTTTTTTGGTATTTTTAGTAACGGAAGATCTGTTTCAGGATACATTCTGGATGCTCCGGGCATAGGTCTCAAAAACTCCGTTATTCCATCGGGTAATGCACGCCTAACTTCGCTTTTACAAACTCCTTTTCTTATGCACTCCTTTTGCCGCATCACCTCATTTTGCACAACCCTTATCATAGTTCTTGGATCCTGAAAGCCTTTAATTTCCACTCTCTTTCCCCCGCTAACAGAGATATTTAGATCCTGCCTGATTGTTCCAATCCCTCTGCGAACTTGGCAGGAGCGAAGTATCTCGCCTATCTTCAAGGCAGCTTCTTTTATCTGCTCTGGACTTTTAAGGTCCGGCTTTGTAGTAATTTCTACAAGAGGTATGCCAAGCCTATCAAGACGATAAACTACTTTTCCCCCTTCACTCCTTATTTTTCTGGCAGAATCTTCTTCAAGTGCAACTGTCTCAATTCCAACCCTGCCGCCAGAAGTTTCAATAAAACCATCGTGTCCAATCAAAACTGTTCTTTGAAAACCTGAAGTATTCGAACCATCAACAACTATTTTTCTCATAACTTGAGTTACTGGAAATATAGAACAATTTAGAAGAAGGCAAACCTGTATTGAAATTTTTAGTGCTTCGCTGTCTATTTCATGAGGAGGTTCTTCGTCCAACTCAACAAGGCAGTTTGTGTCGTATGCTTCGTAAACATACTCAAGACCTTTTGCAACTTCATGCTTAGCCGCTTCGTCAATATCCTCTGTTTCTCCTGCGACAAGGCTCATTCGCCTCTTTAAAACAATCATAGGCTCGTCATTCCTTAAAATCGACTTACACCTGCAAAATAATTTTCCGGTATCAAGCTGCTGATGAACTTCAAGACCCGCCTTTAACTTATCCATTGCAAAGCCACGCTCCTAAAATATATAAAACTTCTGGAACATTAGATAAATTTAAATACTTGCCCCTCTTGCTTTCAAAATAAAATGAAGCTTAAAAAAATAAACTACAGTTCGGCACTTCCAATTGGAGTTATTGTATTCGTTCTCCAACTAATAAATCAGATAATCATCACTCTTGCTATAAATATTGATCCTTCACTTGCCTCCACCTTCGGAGATATTCCAGCAAAAGTAAGAATAGGCCTCACACCAATCCTCTTTGGAATTGCAACTTACCTTTCGCTGCTTCTCATGATATACATTTACAACAGCATTGCCAAACGCTTCCCTATTTCGTGGAGTGTTAAAAAATAAAGTTAAAGTTTCTGCCTCCCTTAGTTTAACTAAACCAAAAGCTAACAGAGTTCTCCTGACAACACATAATCTTGAATTTTCAAGACAAGCTCATAGAGTTAACATGCCATAAGCCAAGCTGTCTTTTTTCCAATTATTCCAGAATTCTAGAACACCTTGAAATCTCTCCACAAACATTCTCTAACATTTTTTCTCTTATCTTATCTTTCCACTTCCTGTGTCCAAGAACCCACCCAAGTTTTACAAGGGCAGCCTCTGGGAGCATATCCTCTAAAAATATCACCCCTGTCTTTTTTAGCTTTCTTCCACCAGAATAAACGTTGGGGTTTAACCTACCATAGAGGGTTTGGGCAACGGCACAAATCGTCATCCCACAAGAAATAGCAGACCTTATCTTTGGAAGCCAATTTAATCTTGCTTCTTCTGTTGGAACC
>RFLO01000034.1 GCA_003693875.1 Candidatus Pacearchaeota archaeon
CCTGGAAATGATGTAGCAAATATTTATCTTAACAGGACAGAAGATGGAACAGAAAACTCCATCTCCAACCAGATACTTGCTTATTCAACTGAGATTATGACAACATCAACATCGCAAGGAGGCGTTGGAAATAACGGACTTCTTATCCCGACAGGCTCGCCAATTCTTTTTTCAGGCTCTTTTGGAGCAACAAGAACTAATGTTGGATACATTACTTGGGAGCTTTACAAAGACGACGGTTCAACACAAACACTCATTTCAAGTGCAGGAGACCAATCAACTGGCGGAACACTTATTACAAACACTGCGCAGACCACCTACACAGCAACGGGAAGTTCGCCAACATCGGATATCTATCTCAATTCTTCTCAAAATCTTATCTTGAAAGTTTACATCTACAACAACAGGAATAAGGCAGAAACCTACAGCCAATGGTTTGATGACTCGCAGTCATATGTCAAAATAAACGCATTTGACTTAGGCTTTGTAAATCCAAAGCTCCAAAGCCCGCTATCAGACCCGCAACCGAACGAAACAACAACTTTTAATGTAACTTGTAACGTTTCTTGCTCAAGTGGTGCCTGTTTTGGAGTAAATCTCCACCTTCAGACAAATGAGTCCGGCTCATGGGCAGATATTGGCTCTTCGGGCAATATAATTCTTAACGGAACGCAGGAAAACCCCGTTTCTGTTGGAACTGTAAACTCAACCGATGTAAAATCAGCAAACTTCACACTTTACGCAAACATGCCTTCAACAAATTACCTAAGATGCCGCGCAACTTCTAACTACGATAACGCAAACGACACAACCACTCTTTTTGTAACCGTAAAAGACATAACGCCGCCGACAATTACCTTAAATTCCCCAACAAATAATTCATACAACTCAAGTAGCCAAATAAATTTCACATACACTCCATCAGACAATGTCAATCTTTCATCCTGCTCTCTTTATATTGACGGCTCATTCAACCAGACAAACCAAACGCCCATAACGAACGGAGCCCAAAATTCATTCACCGGCATCAACTTTGCCGAAGGAACACACAACTGGAGCATCACGTGTAACGATACAAGCTCAAACTCTAATTCATCGGAAACATGGCAGTTTCACGTTGACTTAACAAATCCAACAATTTCATTCACATCTCCAACAGAGACAAACAACACGCGCTTTGAACGCAACTGGATTTTTGTAAATGTTTCAGCCTATGACCTTTTTGAGTCAAACATAACTTTCTCGCTTTACAATTCAACTTCTCTTGTAAATCAGACAACTTCAACCACCGGCCAGCGGGAAATCAACTGGACAGGCCTTCCGGTCGGAAACTATTCCTACAATGTTACAATTAAAGATTTCTCCGGAAGGCAAAATTCAACTGAAACGAGAACCTTGGAGCTTTTTATGGACGCCCCAAAAGTAAATCTCATTTATCCGCAAGACAACACAAATTTTTCAAGCTACTTAATCTCATTCAACTACTCAGTAAATGACACAAGCTCAATTGCCAACTGCTCGCTTTACGGAAACTGGTCGGGGGGCTGGCACAAAAACCAGACAGCCCAAAGCCCGGCAAAAGAGACAGAAAACAATTTTTCGGCAGTAAATGTCAGTGCAGATGGCTTTTACATTTGGAATGTAGTCTGCTTTGACGTCTGGGGAAACTCCGCATTTAATTCAAGCAACTTTACTTTTTCAGCATATCTTCCCTCAACCGAGCCAGTCCTTTTAAATGCATCTCAAAGCAAAAATGACGGAACAGGAAACATAACGCTTACATGGAATCAAAGCGCCCACACAATAAAATACAAAATTTACTACAGCTCAAATCTTACAAATTTTGCCTTGCTTGGCGAGTCAACAAGCCCAAACTTTACAGACACAACTTTTTCAGGACAGAAAAGAAGATTTTACAGAGTTTCGGCGTGGAACCCGGCAACAGAAAACTTTTCAAAGGATTATTTTGGAGCCCATGTTTACACGCTTCGCCACAATGTAAAAACAAAAAACTGGATTTCATTTCCTACAAACTTCTCATATCTTAAAACTGCAAACGACTCCTTAAATGAGATTACAAATGCAACAGCCTTTACTCTTTGGAACGCAACAACACAAAAACGCGTAACCTGCAATTCTTTTTCATGCCCAAGTTTTCCTTCCTGCACCGATTCAAATTGTAATTTTGAAATAGAAAGCACAAGAGCCTACGAGGTCAATATAAACTCTTCTGCCCCATCTCAAATCAATTGGAGTGGAGTGGGAATAGTCTATCCATCACAGACAATTACTCTGGAGAAAAACTCAACTTCTTTTGGAAAAAACTGGATTCCAATCTGGGCAAACTCTTCAATTTCAAATGCGGCAGGAATACTTTCTTCTATTCCAGAAGCTGACGCAACTTCGCGCTGGGACTCTTCAGCCCAGACCTCAAAAGGCTACCTTTATATTCCTGCATGGAATATTTATGTTGGAACAAATTTCAATGTGGAAATGGAGGAAGGCTACGAAGTTTCCGTAAATCAGACGACAACATGGCAGCAAAATTAAAAATCTTAATGGCAGTTTTTTTGATTTTCTTAGCAGCGCTTCCGCTTTCAAGCGCAAAATTTGTTTGCGGAATAGTAAATGATACTCGCGACTATTCAGCTTCGTGGATAAGTGTCAGAGCATATTTCCCGTCAAAACCCCAAAACTATGTCTCTTGCAAGGTAAGTCCTGAAAACAACAAATATTGTTGCGACATAGAAGAAATTCCTCCAAGAAATTGGAAGGTTGGAAATATCGTGGCAGTCAGAGTTTTTGACGAAAACGCCTTTTTTTCCTCAGACGAGGTCAGAGTAAAAACAACAGGAGAAGGTTATGATGTTGCACCACCAATAAAGCTCAAAAAAGCACTTGAAATCAATAGCCCAAAAAAACATCTGTTTGTCCTGAAAAATCCACAGCTATTCATAAACATTACCTCCAGCCCACCATTTAACAATCTTTCTGCCACAGGGCCAAAATCAAAACTTTCCTGTAACGCCTGCAACAATCTTTCAGGTTTTCTAAACTTAAGCTATGGAGAAAATGAGTTAATCTTTTCTTCTTCAAGCCCACAGAAAACATTCAAAAAGAAACTAAACACAACAATACTTTCTTCCGCTTCAATAAGCCGCCGCTTCGTGTGCCCCTCCTGCAAGGGGTTCTCAATAGGTTCTGGGGAAAAAGCAAAAGTTGAAATTTCTCTTTCTCTTAGCCCGGCAGTTTCATCAAAGCTTTTTAGAGAATTTGTCCCGGCTTCATGGAAAATCTTAGATGCAAACGGCGGGGAGGTAAAACCCTACAGCAAATCTCACAAAGTTATTGAGTGGAACGTTAGCGGTAAAAAGTTAAATATTTCCTATTTGGTAAAAGCGCCAGTTGTTGGAATTTTGCCAAAAGCCTTCTTTTTCTGGTCGAGCCTTCAAGATTATACCCTTCCAAAATCAAGGGTTTTGGTTCACAGACTTTTTCGCTTCCTCTCAAGTTCAAGCGCACCAGATATCAGAAAAAACATTAAGTCAAAATCTTACTCTATTTCAAAAAACGAGCCCCTTGTAATCAAAAAAGAAAATCTTCTTTTTGCGTTTTATCCAAAAAATAGCTTTTCAGACGCCAAGGCAAAAATAAAAAAAGAATCTTCTTTTTGGACGGATTATTACTATCCGCAGATAAACTTAGAAGAAAACCAAATAGAAAAAGTTCTAATAAAAGTCGGAGCCGATCCATCAATTTCGTCTATTACAGCATACACTCCGCTTGGGATAAAAGAGTTGTCAATTGGAAAAAACGGAGCACAGGAAACAACAAAGGGGCTTTATTATCTAAAAGTTTCAAGAAAAAAACCAATTTTTTTAATTTCAGTAATACTTCTTCTTTCCCTCATCTCGCTTTTCCTTTTCTATCGGAAGGTGAGAGTTTGACAGATCCTCTTGGCTAATTTCTTTTCGCTTTATTTTGACCCTTATCTTTCTTCTCACTTCAATCCAGAGTTTGACTTTTTCAAATAAAAGGTAGATTTTTTTTCTAAAAATTAGGATAAGCACAAAAAGGGCAACAAGCAAAAGAATAACAAACACAACATCTTTATTCTCATCCAGCTTTTCTTTCCAATTTAACTTGCGATAGACCTCAACAATAGCCTCAGATTTTCCAAGAGCGTTTCCTTTTTCATCAATTATGCTTGTTCGCACAGTATACTTGCCCGTTTCTGCTTTTTCTGGAACGTTTAAATCTCCGACAAAAGAGGCCTGCGTTTCAATTGCAACAGTTTTTTTATGTGATAAAATAACTCGTCCATCTTTCAAAAGTTCGTAAAGCAGGGTGATGTCTTTTCTTCCCTCGCTATTTAGATTAAGTATTTTTGTTGTAAAAATTATTTTTCCACCGATTGGAACTCTCTCGTATCCTGAGCCAAGCTTTAATTCAAGATTATAGGTTCCTTGTTCAACCTGAGCAGAAGCAAGGCTCAACAAAAAGAAGAAAATCCCGAAAAACCTTAAGTACCTCATTTTTCAACCTTGTCAAAGAAGTTGAATACCTTATTTAAGAGTTCCTCCCCTTTTGTTTTCGGGCTAAATGCAATGAACCGTGTTTTGTGTTTAGAAGAGCATTCAATTACCTTTTCAACAAAGCGCGCAACTTCGTTTTCACTATTGTAGATAAGAAGGGTTGAGAGGGCATCAATTATTAGAAATTTTTCACCCTTTATTTCTTCTAAAAATTCTTCTATTGAAAGAAGAAGCTCATCAAGATTTTGGGGAGAAACGTAGAGAACCTCGGAATCTACATTATCAGATGACACACAATCAATAAAAAAAATCTTTTCATATTTTGCACCAGCCTCATCAAAAACTGCTTTTAAGCCCTCAATTGTCTTGTTCAGGGAAACATAAACTCCAACGCTATTTTCAAGTTCTTTTACTTCATCATTTATCCTTTGTTGCAGGTCTTCTACAGGAAGCAAAACAAGTCTCGAACCCATTCACAACAAAAAAAATTACTCTTTATAAAAATTTATTCAGCAAAGTGATAATTTTATTTGAGTATCTTTTCAACATCTTCTATCAAGCCCTCCTTTGTAAATGGCTTTGTGATGTAGCCAGAAACCCCGGCTCTTTTTAGCTCAGCAAGTCTTTCAGAAGATACGGGTATCGCTGAAAGAAAAGCATACTTTTTTGAATATCCCTTGTTTCTTAACTTTCCAAAAATGTCCCAACCCGACATGTCAGGAAGCATGATGTCTAAAAGTATGAGGTCAAAGCCGCTTTTTGCCTTCTCTATGCCCTCTTTTCCATTGCTTGCTAACTCTATCTCATGGCCAGCACTCTTTAAAATCAGCTTTACGGCATTTGCAGTATCCAAGTTATCTTCTACATAGAGAATTCTTGCCATCTTATTTTAACCTCCTTTCACTCTTTTTAATTGGAATATAGAATTTAAAAATGGTTCCCTTTCCAACCTCGCTTTCAACAGTTATCTTGCCTCCATGAGCTTCAACTATCTTCTTCGTTATTGCAAGGCCAAGCCCGGTTCCGTTAAACTTTCTGGATACAGAAGCATCTACCTGATAGAATTTTTCAAACAAATTGCCGATTTTATCTTTTGGTATCCCAACGCCCGTATCCCTTACTTCGAAATATGCCTTGTTGCCTAGCCTTTCGCCAAAAACTGTCACACTTCCTTTTTCAGTAAATTTTATTGCATTACTAACAAGATTTGTTATAACTTCCCTAAATCTTTCTCCATCAACCCTTATCTTTCCGATATTGCCAACCTTGTTAACAAGTTTAAGCCCTTTCTTATCTGAAAGAGAGCGAATATCTTTTAAGACTTCTTCAACAATGAGCCCAACATCATTTTCTTGAATTATGAGTTCAAATTTTCCAGATTCCATTCTTGCGATTTCAAGAATGTTGCCGATTAGATTTTTCAGGTTTCTGGAATTTCGTTTTATCGCATCAATACACCCCCTTTTTTCCTCATCTGGATTTTTTATAAGTCCTTCCAAAATATCCATGTACGCAATAACGGAGGTAAGCGGAGTCTTTAGCTCATGTGAAACAATATTCAAAAATTCAGATTTTGCCTTGTCAAGAGCCTTAAGCTTTTCATTTGCCTCAGCCATATCGTCCATCATATTCCTCATAGCCCTTTCAATTTTTTCAAGTTCCTCAACCTTTTTCCTTAGTTCCTTTGTTTTTTTATCAACCTCTTTTTCAAGCTCTTTTTGTTTCTTTTTCTCACTTTTCCAAAGCTTTTTTTGAATTTTTTCAATTTTTAAGACCATTTCGTCAAATGCTTTTGATAGCTCTTCCAATTCGTCACGGCTCCTTACCTCGGGCCCGCAGTATTTCTCCCCAGAAGAATACATTTCAAATTTTTTCTTTAAAATTTCAATGGGGCGGGTTAGCCTACGCGAAAGAAAATTTCCAAGCCCGATAGAGAGAAGAACGAATCCAAGATATATGAAAAAAAGAATTCTTCTAAGCATTGTAGCAGTAGACATTGCCTCCTTTACTCCAAGTTCAGAGATTACACACCAACCTAAATTATCTATTGCCTTATGTGCGCTTAGAACCGCTCTTTCTTCTTCGTTTGTGTAATAAACCCCTTTTCCTTTGAGAACATTGTTAGAAATCTCTTTATTAA
>RFLO01000035.1 GCA_003693875.1 Candidatus Pacearchaeota archaeon
GATTTCAAAACCCTATGCTGCACGCCTAAAATCCATAACAGAAAAAGATGAACTAATAAAGGCAATTGAAGAGTTTAAGCCAGAAGAAAAGAAAAAGTCAGAAGAAAAGCCAAAAGAAAGTCCAGACAAGGACAAGCAGTCAGAAAAGAAAGACACAAAAGCCGAGGATAAGAAATGAGCTACACAATACAAGACAAAAACTTAATAGCCTCTCTTGCCTACTTAAAAGAAATTGGAAAATTTCCCAAGAATAAGGCGAAGCCAAATTTTGAGAGCGTAAGGGAGGCAGAGGAAGCAGCAAAAGAAGACGTAGTTTCCGTGATAAACGAAGGATTACACGGGCTTCAGCAGGATATAAGCGACATACAGAAAAAGGGCGTAGATTTGCGCCTTGAAGGAATTCGCCTACTCCAGGTTCCCCTTAAAACAAAAGTTTGGCTTGCAACTGTTTCAAGAGAGGACCTGGAGAAAATATTTGAAATTCTAAGCGAAGTTGAAAAGAAGATAATTCCACTAAAAGAAAGGATCCTAAAAGAGTAATCTTACCAATCTTCATCTCGTCGCTTTATGACAAAAACAACAATTAGAAGCACTACAAGGACAATTGCGATAACTATGATTGAAAAAGTCAGGGTGTTTAAAATATCTACATCTAACTTAAATTTCCCCTTAAACTGGTGAACAAGAGAGTCTTCCCGCTCCCCATAATAGGCTATAACGTTAACAAAAGGGTTGCTTTCAAGATCTTTTTCAGTCATTCTTTGTTTAACTGGAATTTTTTTTGAGCTCCCGGCGGAAACTTCAACAGAACCATCTGTTCCAACTATCTGGGACAATCCATTTATCTTAAGTTTTTCAAATTCTATGTCAACAAAACAATTTACAGGACCAGTATTTTCAACATAAACATAAAAAGATTCGTCCTGTTTTACATATTTTACCTTGTCGACTTCTATTTCGCATTTATCTAAAACATTTGTTACGCTAACATTAAGGGTAACTTGTAGCTGCCGGTCCATTGATGTTGGAACTTCTCCAAAAAGTGTAAAGATTTCTGCACTCTCAGGATCACTTCCAAGATCAATTCCCGGATAACTAAGCGTCTTAAAGTCATTTGGAGCAAGATAGACGGGTTCAGCATCTCCTACCCTTTGTTTTCTGCTTCCAGCTTTCAAGGTAATTGTTCCTTTAAGGTAAAGGGGCACATTTGATTTGCTTTGGTATGTAACTTCAAGTTGTGAGCTAATCTTGTTAAATTTTACGGACTGGACGCTTAGAGAAAGCTGAGGAGAGGGCATCGGGAACAGATCAAGCCCCTGAACCTGGGACACTCCTCCAGTAGGAATTCGTGCACTTCTTGCAAACTTTACCATAACAGAAATGCCCGTAGTCCGCCGTATGTTGGTAGCTGCCTGTATAAGTTCGTTTCCAACAAGGACGCCCACCTTAATGTCCGAGCTCTTTAGGTAATCTGCTATCTTGTCTGGAACATTTTGCCTGCCGGTAAAAAGAATTGGGTACCTGTCACTTAGAAACGCTTGCTCAAAAAACTCACCATTCGTAAGGGTAATTTGCTTTTCATTTTTTATTGACATAAATTTTTTTACAATTTCTATATTGTCTTCAAAACGGTCTCCGCTATTTATTGTTTCCGGGTTGTATTTCTCAAGAGCATCTTTGACTTCTTCATCTACATAGCCGTAGATTAAAATTTTATTCGGATTTCTCCTTGAAAGGAAAGCATCAATCTCAGCGATATTTACACGATTTGCAAAAAATACCCAAGATTTTGTAAGCAGGGCGTAGGGTGCAACAGCGATTGCATTATATCCATAGGCATCACTTACTATGATAAAATTTTTTATGTTTTGGACTTCTGGCTCCTCAATTAGCTCCAGGTTTGCATTATCTACTTCAATCTCATTTACATTGGAGAACCCTTCAGATTGAACCATTGATGAATATCCAACAACAAACGGCTTTTCACTTGAACTAACAATCCCAATACTATTACCCTTGGGTATGTCTTTTAGAAGTATTGGTCCGTGTCGCGTACTGGTAAGGAAGCTTCCCTGCCGCCCGCTAAGCCTTGCATAGAGCATTATTGAGTAAACATCCCTCCAGTCTTCCGAATTTGAAACGATGTGGGTTCCTTCAAGTCCAATGACAGAACCAGAGACCATCAGGATCAAAATCAAGAGTAGAGCTTTTTTCATATCTAAACCCCCAAACGAAAATATATAAACCTTTCCGCAATATTACCAAAAGATTATAAACACAACCCTCTTTTTTGCAAAATGTTAGACATACTATTTAACCCACAAAAGGCGCAAAGACACCCCATAGAAATAATTTTTATTGGTATCTTTTATTCTTCGCTTTCAGTATTTCTTGGTTCGTGGATTTTTGAGTCATCAAGGTCTATATCAATTATTTTTCTAACCGTGATTTCTTGCCTTTATGTGGTTCAGGGAGCAATCCGGGCTGAAGAAAAAAAAGAGAGGGGACACATAGAAGAAGAGCGCCTTTTAAGAGAGCATCGTGGCACGATTTACCTGATTCTATTTCTTTTCATAGGATTTACAATTTCCTTTACCCTTTGGGCTTTCTTTTTTCCACAATACACCGCTCTCAAGGTTTTTAGATCTCAAAAAGTCTCGGTTGAAAAAATTAGAATGATAACCGGAAACGCAGTTTCAGCAAACACTCTTGCTAAAATTTTCCTAAACAACGTAAAGGTTGTGGCAGTTTCCCTCATTTTTGCCCTTGCATACGGGGCAGGGGCAATTTATATTCTTGTTTGGAACGCAAGTGTTATGGGTTATGTTATTGGGACAATTGCAAAAGGAAAGTTTGGTTTTGCCGCAATTCCTTTTGTTATGTTTAAGTATCTCCTCCACGGCATACCAGAAATGTTAGCATACATTGTTGCAGCTTTCGCAGGAGGAATACTTTACTTTGCATTTATTCGCGGAGATCTCGTAAAAAAAGAAAAAATCAAGAAAATAACAATAGACACAGCAATTCTTTTGCTAATCTCTTTTGCCTTACTCGCTATATCTGCAGTAATTGAGGTTTATGTTTCTTCTTTAATTTAGTTAATCTGCCCCAATCCTTTATGTCAGCAATGCTAAAATTTAAATACTTTAAAAAGTATAAATAGGGTATTAAAAAAGACTTTAAAAAGTACTTATGAAAGATATAATCTTCAAAGACGGCAAGGTTCAAAAAGGGCACCGCATAAAAATTCCAAAGGCAATTGTTGACACTCTGGAAATAAAGGAAGGACAAAAGGTTCTAATTAAATTTGATGTCATCAAAAAAAAGATGACAGTCGAAATTGAAAATGATTAAAATGATATTTTTTATTTTCGTGCTGATTACTCTCTTGCCTGCCGCATATTCGGCACACTATATTGTTGGAAAGGTTTCTCCTGCAAACGATACAACGTCCCCTAACGGCAGAATCATTGTTCTTTGGAACCCTGCAAATGGCATGTCGGATAATTTAACCGATACCGTGGGCCCTTCCGGGAATTCCGGAGTAAGCAACACATACATGATTGATTGTGAGCTTTTGCAAACTCCTTGCAAGGTAGGAGACAAGTTAAACCTGACCCTGATTGACGATGGAACAGGGCACGTAGCAACGTCCCCTGTTCAGGTGCAGGTTACCGGTGCGGGATTCAACATAGCGCCGAACATTTCTATGAACTCGCCACCAAATGTTACAAATATTTCAGTAGACGATATCTTTCAAAACCCGGCAGACGAGATAGACCTAACACCGGCAAACACTACAAGCGTGATCTGCTCAGCCATTATAACTGACCCTGATGGAATAGGCCAATTATCAGAATATAATTCATCTTTCTACTCACTGAATTCTTCTTTTTTCAGTGATGCAGACGATAACAACCTCCACTATACAAACAGCTCTTGTGCTGTAAACACCTCCTATGGCGGCCCAACTGAGGCAAGTATAAACTGCACTTTTAATGTGTGGTATTATGCAAATGCCGAAAGTTGGGCTTGCACAATAAAGGCAAAAGACGTATTCAACACATCTTCAAATTCAACAGATTCAACTAAGATTAATGCCCTTCTTGCTCTCGGAGC
>RFLO01000036.1 GCA_003693875.1 Candidatus Pacearchaeota archaeon
CAAAACCGACAAGACCGTCCTCTACTAATTCCAAGATATCTTCCTTGTATCTTTCGGGGGCACGGTCTTCTCCGTTGTAGATCCCTTCTCTTTCGCTGGTCCGAATAACCCCGGCTTCCTCACGTCGGCAGATTTCTCTTGGTGACCAATACTTAACTCTTTTCATTTTTGTAAAATTGTTTTCAACTTTTTAAACCTTTGTAAAAATCTAAAAATTTTTCTATTTCTTTTTTTGAGGTTACAACCCTGCCACTATCTGTGCAAAAATACCTCATTTCAAAAGCTTTTTTGTTTTCCTCAGGATAGAAATCAATTGCGTATGACTCATTTGACCATTCGTTCTCTGGCAGAAGCACACTTACAACTCCAACAATATGGTGATTATAATTATTTGGAAATGAACGAGATATCTCAAATATGCCCGCATGCGGATTTATTGAAAAACCCTCTTCGTTTACTTCTATGAATATTCTTTCCTCAATACCTTTGGCAATACGCCGAATTTTTTCACCGAATTCCTGCGAGTCAAAGATATCCTCAATTTCTGCCATTCCACGCCATCTTGTGGGGCTTTCTTTATAAATTTTTTCAGGATTGCGTGCGTAACCTAACCTTTAATAAAAATTGAAGCTTAGCAATTATTTAAATACCTAAAAATCATTTCGTTTTTATGGTGAAAGATTTTGATATTATTGACCTTGATGATGAGAAAACAAAGAAATTTGCTGAAGCTGTTAAGAATCCGACTTCCAAAAAAATATTGGCACTTTTAAGAAAGGGGGCTTACTCGCAAAAGGATATTTCAAAAAAATTAGGAATTCCGATGCCAACTGTTCATTACAGTCTTGAGCGTCTTATTAGTTCCGGTCTTGTAGAGGTTGCAGATTATTATTGGAGTCCGAAAGGAAATAAAGTTTACCTTTATCGTGCATCAAAAAAGGTGATGGTCTTTACTCCGGAAAAGTCTCCAAAGCTTATTGCGAATCTTAAAATGGTTCTTTCTGTTGCAGTTGTTTTAATAGCTGTGTTAGCTCTTGTTGCGATTTACCAGCCCTCAGAAAAAGGTGTTAGCAAAACCTCGCCAAATATTGGATTCCAAAGCAAATTTTCAAAACATGGAAGTTTGAAGAGATTTTCAAGTGAAAAAGAACTGCTTGATTCGATTTCAAAGTTGGGCGGGAATAGGTATTATGCCTCAGGTGGCCCGGCAGGCTCTCCAATAGCTTTAAGGGAAAGCGCAGAATCTGGGGCTATGGGATCTGGTTTGGATTTTTCAAAAACCAATGTTCAAGTAAAGGGCGTTGACGAAGCAGACTTTGTGAAAACTGACGGGAAGAATATTTTTGTTATAAGCAACGGGAAGCTAAAAATTGTTAAAGCACAGCCTCCAAGAGACGCCAAGATTCTATCAACAATTGATTTTGGAAAAAATTTTTACCCAGAAGAGCTTTTTATTGAGGGCGGGCGGCTTCTTGTTTTTGGGAGCCGTTATTTTGAAAATATGGCAAGACTTCTTGACTCAAAAGGGCTTGGGGCTTTGCCAAGCAGCATATCGATAAATTCCGGCTCTTTTGTTTTTGTCAGGCTTTATGACATTAGCGACCCTGAAAATCCAAAGCTTTTAAAGGAAACCGAGTTTGAGGGGACTTATCTTGCTTCCAGAAAGGTGGACGGCTATGCCTATTTTGTTATCAATACGCCGGCACTTCTCCTTGAAAAGTCAAAGTGCAGAGATCTTGTCCCACTTTTCGCGGAAAAAAATTCAAATGTTGAAAAATCCGACTTAGCGCCTATTGGAAGATGTACCGACATAGGCTATGTTTTGCCAGAACCTTCAAGTTCATTTATAACCTTTGCTTCAATTTCCTTAAACGATGAAAATGAAAAAGTTCAAAAGGAAACAATTCTTGGGGACGCTAACGAGATTTATGCCTCAAAAAACAGTTTTTACATTGCCCAAACAAAGTATCCGGCATACCCTACTAATCCTCCGATGATGGCTGACTCACAAGACGAGAATCTTGGCCGCCCGGTTAAAATAAATGAAAGCTCAGCCGTTTTGGAAGGTCCGAAAACAATAGTTTCAAAGTTTAGTTTTATTAAGGGAAAGATAAATTTTGTAGAAGCCGTAGAAATTGAAGGAAGTCTGCTAAACCAGTTTTCAATGGATGAGTTTGGTGGAAATTTTAGGATTGTGACGACAGTATCAAAAGGAACTATTGGCAATGAAAAGATATCAAATAGGCTTTACGTTTTTGATGAGAACTTAAAGGAGCTTGGAAGGCTTGAAAATTTAGCACCCGGTGAAATGCTTTACTCAGCAAGATTTATGGGAGAAAGGGCTTATCTTGTAACCTTTAAAGAAATTGACCCACTTTTTGTAATTGATTTAAGCAAGCCTGAAAGCCCCCGTGTTCTTGGAAGGCTAAAAATTCCGGGATTTTCAAATTACCTTCACCCAATTGATGATACACATATTATTGGAATTGGAAAGGAAGTTGATGAAAAAGTTGATGCAGACAAGGCGTCTGACAACGCTGTTTATTACACGGCAGTAAAGGGGCTTAAAATTTCAATTTTTGACGTTTCAGACGTATCACATCCAAAAGAGATGTTTAAAAAAGTTTATGGTGACAGGGGAACGGAGTCTATTGCTCTAACAGACCACAGGGCATTTCTCTTTGACAAGAAAAAAGAACTCTTGGTTCTTCCAATACAGATTGCAAAAATTGAAAAACAAAGGTCAGAATTTGGAGACTATGAAGTTATGAAAACCGCTTTTAACGGGGCATATGTTTTCAATATAAACTTGAAAGACGGAATAGTCCTTAAGGGAAATGTCAGTCATTCTAATTTGAAGAACCGGGAATTTTATGATTACGGGGAATCAATTTTAAGGAGCCTTTACATTAATGATGTCCTTTACACAATATCGAATAGCTTTGTTCAGCTGAACAATCTTGAAAATCTTAAGCTGATTAAAAGAATCGAAATTTCAAAAGGCGAAAAAATGCTCTATGCCGGGGGCGGCCTTGTTGAATCAACTACGGTTTCTATGAAGCCCTAGTTGTAACACCTTCATCATCTTCCCTACTTCCCGGGCGCAAGAATATTTCGCGAACACTTTCTGGCGGGGCATCTTCTTCTATAAACCACTCGGAAGATTCCTCTTCTTGGGTTGCCTCGGCAATACTTTCAGGTACTTTTTTTTCCGAAAAAAAATTATCAGGATGCTCATCATCTTTTTTCATTTTAACTCTAAAAGAATCGGGCAGTGGTCTGAACCAAAAATATTACTTAAAATTTCTGATTTGACTACTCTTTTTTTTAAGTCTTTACTTACGATAAAATAGTCAATTCGCCAGCCAATTCCCTTTTCTCTTGCACGGAAGCGATAAGACCACCAAGTGTATTGTCCCGGATTTTTGTTAAACATGCGGAATGTATCAATCCAGCCGTTTTTTAAAAAGCGGTCAATCCATTCTCTTTCAAGGGGAGAAAATCCGGCGTTATTTTCGTTTGCTTTTGGGTTTTTTAAGTCGATTTCCTTGTGTGCGACATTGAAGTCTCCTGTGATTATTACTCCTTTTTTTCTTCTTAATTTCTCAGCAAACTCTTCAAGTTTCTTATTGAATTCAATCTTGAACTTAATCCTTGCAAGTTCTGGCTGTGCATTTGGAAAATATGCGTTTATGAGGAAAAATTCTGGGAACTCCAAGGTGAGAACCCTTCCCTCACAATCAAATTTTTCCTCTCCTATTCCTTCCATTACTGATAGGGGTTTTATTCGAGAAATTGTTGTAACTCCGCTGTAACCTTTTTTTTCAGCGATGGCGTGGTAGGATTCATAGCCTTCGGTTACTAAAATTTCAGGCATTTTGTCTTTAGTTGCTTTCATTTCCTGAAGGCAGTAGATATCGGCTTTAAATTCCTTGAAGAATTTAGAATCTTCTTTTTTTAAGAGAGCATTGATTCCGTTTACATTCCATGAAACAATTTTCATTACTATTCCAAACAAATTAATTTTATAAGTTTATTGTAAAATCAAACAGCAAGTCTAATACGATTTGTTAAAGCTTAAATGCCAGATTTAGTTTGCTGGAAGATGGGGGTATCGTGATAAATTGAGAACAATGCTTAGGCCATTTTTAATTGCAATTGAATTTTCTTATCTGATTGAGAAATATTTAAAAACTTTTGATTCCTAAGCATCATATGAAATTAAAGAGGAGTGTTTCATATTTTTTAGTTATTGTTTTAACACTTTTTCTTGCAAATTTTTTCTCGGTTCAACTGACTGGATATTCTGTTTTTCATCCGATAAAAAGCATTTTTTTTCAGGGAGGGGCTTTGGGTCCTCAGGCAAATGTTAATTACTATGAAAACTTTGATTTAAGAGCTCTTGGTTCGGCAGATTTGGGCACCCATAAGACGCAAAATGATTTTTCATGGAGGGTTGTTAAGGGTTCATTTGATGTAGAAAATGTTTCAGGTTATGTAGTTCTTAAGACAACCTTGAAAAACGACACTAAATCAAGCATTATAGTTACAAATGAGAAAAACCTTTATGAATTCAATATGAGTTTTTTGACCGGGACAACTTGGTCACTTCCAGCCGCGGCTTATTTTTATTACCAAAATCAAAGTAATTACTATATTTTTGTTTATGGGGGAGCCTATGATAGTGATGTTTCTTATCTTGTTAATTGTGGAACAAGTTGTCGCAAGGGCTCACTATATCGGGTGTTAAATGGAAAGGTAACCCTTATTGGGTACGATCCTCTTTTAAAAGTTGCTCACAACGATGGTGATCCGAGCAAAGGTTATGCAAACTTTACTGTAAGAGCTGCCTTCAAGCAAGATGGCCTGCACTTCCTTATCTCTAAGAAAGAAAACTCCTCTGGAAGCATAGTTACTGAATCTTACGAATTTGTTGATAACGCACCCCCATTTAAGGACGGAAGCTTTGGTTTTGGCTCGAAGGGTGGGAAGTGGAGTAGCGCATACCTTGATGATGTTTTTGTGAGTGCAATAGCGCCTCCTGCTGGAGAGTGCATCGATGGGCGAAAGAAATGGTGTCCGAAAGTGTATGGGGTTTGTAGGGGGACGACTATTACCTGTACAAATGGAAAATGGCCGGTGTGCAACGATTCGATGTATCTTTTACACAACCCAGAATATGAACAGACAGAAACGAAATGCGACGGTCTTGACAACGATTGTGACTTTCAAATAGATGAAGAGTGGGTTTGTATTGATAAAAATCGTCCCTCTTTTGATGGCTGGCGAGTTATACCAATTCGATGGAAATCTGAATTTGATTTGGGACTTTTAGGGGGGGAAACTGAGCAGATAGCGCACGGGTTTGCAAGGTGTCAGTCTAATCCGAAAATAATTTATTTTAATCAAGATGTTGCTGGCCTCTGGAAAAGTGTAGATGGGGGGCATAGTTGGCAGAAAACAGAGGGTTTCGGCCTGGTTATTCCATTTGGCCAGTCAATTGAAGTGGACCCTGAAGACTGCAATGTTGTTTACAGTTTTTACGACAATGTATACAACTATCTTGCTGCATCAGCAGAAGGCCTGTACAGGTCAACAGATCGGGGGGCGCATTGGGAAAGAGTCTTGGCTGTTCCAACAGGATATCTTGGGGGGAAAAGCAGAATTTACAAGCACAATATCGCTTATGACCCTACATCAATAAAGCCGGGAGTTGGAGCTTTTAGGTGGTATGCCGTAGTTCAAGGAGATGGTGATATTTATCGTTCTGAAAATAGGGGGACGACTTGGAGTAAGATATATTCTTTAAACGATATATTCAATGAGTCTTTTAATATTTCAAGCCAGGGCGACTTTAACAGAAGGTGGCCACCAGAGAATATGTTTGATGGTGATATGAATTCTGGTTCGGTTCTTTCCCCAATAAATGGATTTAAGGTAATTATTAATTTCTTTTCTCCAAAAGATATTGATAAAATTGAACTTTACCAAAGTGATTATAAGTCGTCTTTTGATATTGCCAAAGGTATTCTTATTGAGTTTGACAATGGAGCTCCAATAGCTTACAATCTTTCAAAACTTCCAGGTATACAGCAAAATGTAACAATTAACCGTCAACAAGTAAGGCAAATGAATATTACAATTACTTCGGTTTATGAAAGTTCAAATCAATCAGTTGACTGGGGAGGTTTTAGGGAAATAATCCTTTTTGGCAATGGGAAAAAGCTACTCATTGACAGGCCGCGTCTTATTTCTGAGATGGAAATAGATCCAATAAATGGCTCAAAAATTTATGTTTCAACAGAGCTTGGTTTGTTTTGTAGCAAGGACGGTGCGAAAACATTTGCTAAATGTGGCAATTTTCCGGACGGTGAAGTGAGTTCAATTGAGATAAATCAAAAAAATCCAAATATAATCTATGCAGTATTAAAAGGTAAGGGACTTTATGTATCTTATGATGAAGCAAAAACTTTCTCGCTTTTAAGGAGCGGGCTAACAGAAAAAGTATTTTTGAATCCTTCATTTCCAGACAGAATCTATCTTATATTTAGGGACCGAAATATAGAAGTGTCACAAGATGGAGGTAAGACCTGGATAACCCAAATTCCAATATTAGATCACACGGGTTCGCTTTTTCCCCCAGGTAATTGGAAAAAAACAATTTCCTATGGTTCAACAGGTGTTGTTCCAAATCCAAAAGACCCTGATGAAGCGGTAGTCTTTTCTCATGCAGCAGTCTACAAAACAATAGATGGTGGAAGAACATTTAGAATGAGCTCCACTCTTTTTACCGGCTTTGCTCCAAGCTGGTGGATGGATACAATAGCCTTTGATCCACTTAATAAAAACAGATTCATGACCTTTGATAATGATGTAGGTCCGGTTTTCACGAATACAACAGCAGATTATTTTGAGGTGCGAAGTTATCCGGTATGGACATGGTTGAGAAAAGATATTTCATGGACAGGGGCTTATTCTGGAGATTTTCAGCCAGTAAAGGGTTCTAACACAATAGTTGCTTCTGTTGGGGACTATTGGAGAACCCAGCTTATGAGGACCACTAACGCTGGAAAGAATTGGACTCTTGTTACAACAGGTCCCGGAAATCTGTCACGAAATCTTTTTGTAGCTTTTCACAGGCAAAAGCCAAACATTGTTTATGCTGGAGGGAGAATATCTTACGATGCAGGAGCTACTTTTAAACCCATTAACTTTGGAAAAACGGGCTCTTTTGATATTGTTGGTATGTGTCTTACTAATTCAGATATAGTTTATGCTGTTTCTCGTGATGGCTTATCGGTTCTTCGCTCAGATGATGCGGGTCAGACTTGGAGAGACTATGGAACACCAACTGCTGGTGTAAAACTAACAGGTTTTGACTCCCTTCCAACATTTGCTATAGACCCTGTTGGATGCAATAAAGTCTATGGTCTTTTGAACGGTGATCTGGCAGTGTATAACGGAACTTCATGGAAACCCCTCAACGTTTTAAAAATGGTTACTCCTAGCTATCGAAACTTTATAAGGGGTGTCGCAGTGGACCCTTCAAATCCAAATATAATCTATGCTGAAAGTTTTGTTGGCGGAGAAAATTTCATATTTAGGAGTCTTGATGGCGGCCAAACGTGGCAAAATATCTCGTATAACTTCCCGAGAATGGGTGCTCAAGCACTAAAGGTAAACCCGCATACAGGTGAGCTTTTTCTTGGCTCAAACATAGGAATGTGGATCTTTCCTTCCACTACTCCCCAAGACGATATTTACTATTCAAAAGCAATTTCCAGGCCCTCTTGTTATGATGGAATACAAAACGGAAAAGAGACCGGAATAGACAGCGGACCGGTTTGCGATAATGCAAAGAGTAACTTAAATTCTTGCACCCCCGGCCAAAAAGGAAACTGCCTTTTGCAAAAAGGAGTCTGTGCAGGTTCAAAGCAGACCTGTTCAGCCTCAGGGATTTGGCCTGGATGCAGTGCAGCAGATTAC
>RFLO01000037.1 GCA_003693875.1 Candidatus Pacearchaeota archaeon
AATTTAGACCTTGTTTGGAAAGCAGTAAACGATTTTAGGGTTAAACATGGATACAAAAAACTCCCCAAACAAAAACATAGACTAATCGAATATAATGAGGTTATTTTTCATAAACCTGTTAAAATAACTCCTGTTGCAATTTTCGGATATAAAAAAATTGCTAAGGATATTGCAAAACAATACAATATTCCTCATTTTTCAACAGCAAAAAAATTCTATGAATCTATTAAGAAATAGTTCTTGTGCATACTTTGGTCTTAAATTGTTTTAATTAATTTCGCCTGTTGCCTTTTTGGCTTTTGGAGAGAAGTAGCTTAATTTTCCGCAGCTTTGATTTTTTATATTTGGATTTCCTTAAGTAACTATCTTGAAGTAATTCTTTGTTTAGGTTTTATTTTAAGAAAATATAAAAATACATTAAATCTTGTGGCTTAATGGAAAAAACTTTCCCCGTAAAAATTGGGCTTGAAATTCACGGCTATCTTAATACACGGGAAAAGCTGTTTTGCAAGTGCCTTGTTCCGTCAATAAGCGACCCCCCGAATTCAAGAATTTGCCCCATATGTACTGGGCAACCCGGAAGCAAACCAATGCTTCCAAACGAAGAAGCAGTAATAAAGTTTGTTCAAATAGCTCTTTTGCTTAAGTCAAAAATAAACAGCGGAGTTTATTGGTATCGTAAGCATTATGATTGGGCAGATCTTCCAAAAGGATATCAGCTGACTATCTCAGGAACTCATGCTACTCCCTGCGCAACGGGCGGGAAATTTCTTGGGATAAACATAATTGAGGCACATCTTGAAGAGGACCCTGCACAATGGAATCCGGAAAGTGGTGGGATAAATTATAACAGAAGTGGTTCACCTCTCATAGAGATAGTGACCGCCCCCGAATTTTCAAGTTCAACGGAAGTTATAGAGTGGTTAAAAAATTTAATCCTAATGCTTTCGTATGTAAAAGCAATAAGGAAAAATGCGGGTATAAAGGTTGACGTGAATGTTTCAACTTATGGTGATAGAGCAGAAATAAAAAACTTAAACTCTCTTGAAAATATAAAGAAAGCCATTGATTATGAGATAAAGAGGCAGATTGAAAATTATGAGAAGGGTGTAGAACAAAAGCGAGAAACGCTTTCATTTGATGAAAAGCTTGGAAAGACCATCAAAATGCGTGAGAAGGAGCAAGCAAAAGATTATCGGTTTATAAAAGATCCGGATCTTCCCCCACTTGAAATTTCAAAGAAAGTCGTGGAAAAAATAAAACACTCTCTTCCGGAAACTCCAAAACAGAAATTAGAAAAACTTCTTAAGAAATTCTCGATAGGGGAGAAGGACGCTAAAATTTTGACAAAAAATCTCGAGCTTGTGGAATTTTTTGAGGAATTAGCAAAAGAAGGGATTGATGTTAAGAAAAACATTTCGTGGGTTACGATTGAACTTTTAAGAATACTTAATTGGAATAAAAAAACTCTTGAAGATGCAGATGTAGATATTAAACCAAAGCACCTTGCCGAGCTTATTATCCTTGTTGAGCGCGGAAAAATAACGCCTCTTAAAGCTAAACAAATTATGAATGATTTTGTTCCAAAGAGCTTTTCTGTTCTTGAGAAAGGAGACATTGAGAAAATGCCAAGGGAAGCCGTTGAAAATATCTGTCGGCAGGTAATAGATGAAAATCCTCACGCCGTAGAAGACTTTAAGAAAGGAAAGAAGGAAAGTTTGAATTATCTTATTGGGCAGGTGATGAAACTTTCAAACAGGAGGGCGGATTTTAAGGTTGCGACGGAGGTTTTAAAGAAGCTTTTGTGAGTGGGCGGATAATTAGAAGCTTTTTTTCGGAAGGGTGGATTTCTATGGTGCGATTCATTCCAAAAGGATAATAGTTCAGTCCATCAATTGCGACAATTCCTCCGAAAATCATTTTGGAGGTTATTTTTAGTTTGTTCTTTTTGTTAATCCTTCCACTGAGAATTTTTGGCCTGAAAAGCTTTCCAAAAAAAGGTTCGCGCACAAGAAATCTAAGCTCGCTGTTCTTGGCATTGAACGGCTTGCCTCCGGCAGAATGGTACCACGCTGTGCTTCCAGTACCTGTGGAGATGAGAACCCCTGAACTTCTTTGTTCTTCTGACTTTCCGCGAAACGAAAGGACATACCTGGATGTGTGGAACTGCTCTTTTGAACCAACGTATACTTCGTTTATTGCAAGGATTCCAAGTTTGTGATTATTAAGCACTACTTCCGCACGGGTTTTTTCGTCCATAATGTAGTTTCCGTAAAAAATCTCCTTTATTCTGGGTATGTTTGAAGAACTGAGGCTGCAAAGCCTTCCTTCGCTTGTTTTTTTATCGGAGTTAATGCCGATGATAGGAGAGTTTACAAAGTGTGAGACTAAAAGGAAGGTTCCGTCTCCTCCAAGAGTGATTACGAGGTCTTCTTTTCCAAAGATGCGACGGTTAATTTTTGACCTTAAAATCCACCTGATGTTCAAGTTCTTGTTTTGAAGAAAGTTTTTTAAAAGATATCTTGCTCTTCGGTGGTTTTGGGTCCTTTTGCCGCTTTCAACAACGAGAATTTTTTTGAACATTATTAGAAAAACCTATTGGCGTTAATAAATTTTAGCTTCCAAAGATTTTTATACAAAGGCTTGCTTAATAGCTTATGAAAACAAAGAGATTTCATGTAGCAGACAGGGTGGTTCTTGAAACGAGGAAGAAGGTTTGGAGGGGAACAATTCTTGATTCTTATGATCCCGAAGTAGTCCTTCTGAAACTTGATTCTGGATATAACATTGGAATTCCGGAAAGCGAAATAATTAATGCAGAGTTAGTAGAGCCTGCAAAGCCGTCCAGGGGAAAGAAATTAACAATTCAAAAGAAGAAAGGGCTGAAAAATGTTGCGCTTGTTATAAGCGGGGGCACGATTTCTTCACGGGTTGATACGAGAACAGGGGCAGTCAAGCCATCTGAAGCTTCAGATATTATTTCTATGTGCCCTGAGGTGTCAAATATATGCAATATTGTAAAAGTCGTTCGTCCTTTTATGAAACTTTCAGGAGACATATCATATCGCGAGTGGAAGGTTTTATCAGAGGTCATATTCAAATTATTAAAAGAGGTAGATGGAGTGATACTAACGCACGGGACCGATACACTTACATATACAGCTTCTGCCTTGTCATTTTTTTTAAGAAACCTTTCCAAACCAATAGCCGTAACATACTCTCAAAAATCAATTGACCGTCCTTCAACCGATGCTTCTTTGAATCTGCTATGTGCGGCTAAATATGCTACGAGTGATATTGCAGAAGTTGCACTTATCGGACATGAGTCAATGAATGATGATTATTGTCTTGCTATGCCTGCTACGAGGACGCGTAAGATGCATACGTCAAGGCGCGATGCGTTTAAGGTAATAAATGATCTGCCTATCGCAAGAATCTCTAAAGAAGAATTCAAGATTCTAAGAGAGTTTAGGGCAAGAAGCCAATGTGAAACTGTCCTTGATAACAGGTTCAGTGAGAAGGTGGCTTTGATTAAGGTTCACCCCGGAAGCGACCCGGATATACTTAAGTTTTTTGAAAGAAAAAAAATTAGGGGGGTTGTTCTTGAGACAACAGGCCTTGGACAGGTTCCAACAGAAGAAGCAAGATTAAATTGGCTTCCAAAGATAAGGTCTGCTATTTCTTGTGGGATGACGATTTGTGCCGTTGCCCAAACCCTCTATGG
>RFLO01000038.1 GCA_003693875.1 Candidatus Pacearchaeota archaeon
TTACAATCCTTGCAAAGTATTGTGTTGTCAAATATGTCCGACATGTATATACCTAAAGTGTATACTTTATAAATCTTTTGCTCCATTTCCTAAACTATTTAAACTAAATAAAACTCCGAGATTAATGGCAAAAAAAGTAGATTTTAAGAAGAATCTCAAAATTTACTTTAGATTCATAGCAAGATACAAGGGCCTTTCTTTAGGGCTTATCTTCATAGTCCTAACAATCCAGCTCCTCTCAATAATTTCACCTTTTCTCTTCAAGGAACTTATTGACAGGGGCTCTGACCTTTCAACAGGAAAGATAACCCTCAATGATTTTTCGGAAACTGTTCTTGTCTTATTTTTCATTTATGTAGCTACAATAATTATATCGGCTATTCTTAGCTGGTTAGAAATGCACCTTACCGTGTTGCTTGAAGGAAAGATTAACAAGGATATAAAAGCTAAATTTTTTAACCACATTCTCAGACTATCCCACAAATTCCACTCATCACATAAATCAGGTTCGCTAATATCTCGCCTTGTAAGGGGAGCTGGAGCATCTGAGAGGTTAACAGATTCATTTATCTTTAACTTTTTTCCAACAATTTTTAAAATTTTGATAGTTGCAGGTTCAATCATTTATTTTAGTTGGCATTCGGCATTAATACTTGTCATTGTAACTTTAACTTTTATAGGGTACAGCTTACTCATTCACAATGCACAAGTAAAACACCAGAACATAATGAACAAAGCAGAAGATAAGGAAAAAGGTTTCATCAGCGATGCCCTCACAAATATAGAATCTGTAAAGTACTTTGGAAAAGAGGAGACTGTAATAAAAAAGTTCAAAAGGCTCTTTACAGATTCGTTCAAAAAAAGTTTAAAATTTTTTAGGTATTACAATTGGCTTGACGCAGGGCAAGGAATCATCCTTGGGGTTGGAACTATTGCTGTTTTGTATTTCCCAATAATCAAGTTTATGTCAGGAGACATTACGATTGGTACACTTACATTTATTTTTACAACATACAACCGGACAATAGGCTCTGTATTCGGTTTTGTATGGGGCATCAAAGCATATTTTCGTGCATTAACAGACCTTGATTCGCTTTTCAAATATCTTAATGTAGAAAATGGCATAAAGGACAAAAAAGATGCAAAACCTGCAAAAATAAGAAACGGGGAAGTAGAGTTCAGAAACATAACATTCAGATACAAGAAAAACAAAGTATTTGAAAACTTCAACTTAAAGATAAAAGCCAATGAAAAGGTTGCGCTCGTTGGACACTCTGGCTCTGGAAAATCAACACTCGTTAAACTGCTCTTTCGTTTCTATGACCCACAAAAAGGAAAGATTTTAATTGACGGCGAAGACATAAAAAACTTCAAACAGGAAACTCTTAGGGGCGAAATGAGTGTAGTACCACAGGAATGCCTCCTATTTGATGATACCATCTGGAACAACATAAAGTTCTCAAACCCTGATGCAAAAGACAGCGAGGTTTGGAATGCCATAAGATTTGCACAGCTTGATAGATTTATAGAGAATTTGCCTAAAAAAGAAAAGACCATTGTAGGAGAACGCGGAGTAAAACTTTCGGGAGGAGAAAAGCAAAGAGTTTCAATTGCGCGCGCACTTCTTGCAAATAAAAAAATCCTTGTTTTAGATGAAGCCACTTCCTCTCTTGACAGCAAAACAGAGTACGAAATTCAAAAAGACTTGGCAAAGCTGATGAAAGGAAGAACAGTAATCATAATTGCCCACAGGCTCTCAACAATTATGAAATCTGATAGGATTATTGTCTTGGACAATGGAAAAATTGTTGAAATGGGAAACCATAAACAATTATTAAGAAAGAACGGCCATTACAGGCGGCTTTGGGAACTCCAAAAAGGAGGATACATCAGAGATTAACGCTATCTTTTTATTTCACAGATTCTTAAAAATTCAATGGATTTACAAAAAGTTCCAAATCTTCCAGGATGTTATCTTTTCAAAGACAAAAATAGCAGAGTTATCTATGTCGGAAAAGCAAAAAACCTGAGAAAAAGGGTCAGTTCCTACTTCAGAAAAGGAAAATTTGATGCAAAAACTCTCAAAATGATTGAAAACATCAGCGACATTTCTTTTTTTGTTACAGACAATGAAGTTGAAGCTCTTGTATTAGAAAACAACTTGATAAAAAAATATGTTCCCCGCTATAACCTTAATTTGCGAGATGCAAAAAGATATGCCTACATCAAGATTACAAACGAAAAATATCCAAGGCTCATTATTTCAAGAAGGCGCGATGGTAATGGGGAGTTTTTTGGCCCTTTTGTTTTGGGCGGAATTCGCGACAAGATTCTCGAAACCCTCCAAAAAGCATTTCAGATAAGAACCTGCAAAAGACTTCCAAAAAGAGCGTGCCTTCGATTTTTTATTGGAGCTTGCACAGCACCTTGCATAAACAAGATATCGCACAAAGATTATCTAAAAAACATTTCAATGGCGCGCAATGTCCTGCTTGGCAAGACAGCTGACTTGAAAAACGAGCTGAATAAAAAAATGAAAGAATTGGCATCATTAAAAAATTTTGAGGCAGCAATAATCGTAAGAGAACAGCTTCGTGCAATAAACGAAATAGAAGAAAAACAAAAGGTAGAACGGTCAAGTTCACACAACGAGGATATAATCAATTTCAAGGTTTTTGGAAACAGAGTTTTATTGATTGTTTTTAGTTCAAGCCGCGGCGTCCTTGAAAAAAAGAGCGAATTTGAATTTGAGGCTTCAAAAAACTTCATTGAAGAATTTCTTTTAAGATACTATTCTGAAAATCCAACCCCAGAAGAAATTATCCTCCCAAAAAAGATAAGGAAAGAAATAATGCTGGCTATTGAAAGAATTTGCTGCAAGAAAATAAAATTTTCATTTCCAAAAAAAGGAGATAAGAAAAAACTTCTTGACCTTGTTATGAAAAACATTGATGCATTGGCTTATGAAGAAACAGGAGCCTTGGAAAAATTAAAAGAAATGATTGGTCTTGAGAAAATGCCGCACGTAATAGAGTGCTTTGATGTTTCACATCTCGCAGGAACAGACACTGTAGCATCAATGGTGCAATTTATTGACGGCAAGCCCAACAAAGAAGGATATCGCAGATTTAAGCTTAGAGATATTGAAGGAATTGACGACTTTGCTTCAATTCGCTCAGTAGTAACAAGACGGTACAAGAGACTAATGAAAGAATCAGCGCCTCTTCCAGACCTAATTGTAATCGATGGAGGAGCAGGCCAATTATCCTCGGCTATTGAAGCAATGGCATCGCTTGGTTGCAAAATTCCAATAATTTCCATTGCAAAACGCGAAGAAGAAATTTACATTCCAGGAAAAAAATCCCCATTAAAGCTTGAAAAAAAGAACGAAGCCTTAAAGCTTCTTCAAAGGATACGTGACGAAGCCCATCGTTTTGCAATTTCCTATAATCGACTTCTCAGAAAGAAAAGAATCAGGCAAGGCTGATTTGGTTGGATTTTGATCAATAACACTTACTTTTGACAAAATGCAAGAATTTTTGATTTATCTTTAGAAAGAGAATATGTTACATTTTCAAAGTAAAGATTTAGGAAGGTCAACAATTCATTTTTCTTGTACTTATACGCGATAAGAACTAAAAGCTTGTCTCCCTTGTTGAAACTCACGGATTTCTTCTGAAAATCAATTCTTTTCGAATTCTTTAAATTAAAGAAAATCTCAATTCTTGAATTTTTAAACCTAACCTCCATTTCAACATCTTTCTCTTCAAGGCCGAGGCTTTCTGGAATATGTAACAGCCATTTGTAAAGTTGCTTGTTTTGCTGATAAGATTTTGCTCTTTCTTCCTGCCTCATGTCATCTATTGCCGTGTCAACAACAAAAATGTCCTGAGGCTCCATTGCAGTTCTTATTTCATACAAGAGCTCATTTATTTCAAAATTTCCAAGGGTATTTCCGAGAAGAAGAATTATGTTTTTTCTGGCACCCTTCCTAAGAAGGGGCGTTATATTCTCAAGATTCTCAAAATCTGAGATATTATACTGAAAATCAATTATCTCGGCTATCCCCATTTTTGAGATATTTTCCATAGCCTTTTCAACCATATACCCGCTTATGTCCACCGGACAGTACCTTATCTTGCAATAGTCTTTCAAAAGTTGAATTATTTTTGCAGCCTTTGTCCCGTCCCCGCACCCAAGATCCACAATATTTACTGATGAGTCCCCAATCATCCTCTTTAATTCTCTTATATTTTTCTCAATAAGCTCCTCAAACTGAGCCTGCCCTGTCTGGTTTTTATATGAACTATCACCATCAAGGTCAAGATAGCCCTGGGCTTGTTCTGGTTTAAGATACCAAAGTTTTGAGTCTGCAATATTCCATACTCTTGAGCCGTCCTCAACAGAGTAGCCTCTCCTGACAAGCTCCTTGAAAATTAGGTCGTTTATTTTCTCAGTGCCCATAGAATAACGTCACGATTTACGTTTTTATGTCTTTGTATTCACTTTTAGATAGGGGGAATAAATGTTTAACACTCGCAAGCTTTAAAAGGTGATTTTTTCAATAAATCTTAAGCTCTCGTAGTCTAGTGGCCAAGGATACAGCCCTTTCACGGCTGTGACCCGGGTTCAAATCCCGGCGGGAGCATATGGAAGGAAAAAAAGCTCCAGGCTTTACCCTACTAAACTCAAAGGGAAAGTTAGTTGGGCTAAGAGACTTCAAAGGTAAAACACTCGTGCTTTATTTTTATCCACGCGACAATACCCCCGGATGCACAACAGAGGCATTAGAGTTTTCCTCTCTTCTAACCGACTTCAAAAAGGTTGGAGCAGAGATTATAGGAATAAGCAAGGACTCTACAGATTCCCATAAGAAGTTTATCAAGAAGCACAACTTAAAAGTTGAACTGCTTTCTGATGAAACCCTCATTGTTCACAAAAAATATGGCGTCTGGCAAAAGAAAAAATTCATGGGGCGCGAATTCATGGGGACCATAAGAACAACTTTCGTGATTGACCCTAAAGGAATCATAAAAAAAGTCTTCAAAAATGTAAAGGCAAAAGGCCACGCAAAAGAGGTTCTGGATTTTCTTAAAAGCTAATTCTTATGAAAAAAATAATAATAAAAGGAGCGCGAGAGCATAATTTGAAAAACATAAACATTGAACTTCCAAGAGAAAAATTCATAGTGATAACTGGAGTTTCTGGATCTGGAAAATCAACATTGGCTTTTGATACCCTCTATGCAGAGGGGCAAAGAAGATATGTCGAGAGCCTTTCTGCCTATGCCCGCCAATTCTTAGGTCTTATGGGCAAGCCAGATGTAGACTCTATTGAAGGGCTTTCTCCTGCAATTTCAATTGAACAAAAAACAACTTCAAAAAATCCCCGTTCAACAGTTGGAACTGTAACTGAAATTTACGACTATCTGCGTCTTCTTTTTGCCAGAGTTGGGACGCCACATTGTCCAGAACACGGAGTATTAATTGAATCGCAAAGCCCTCAAAGAATCGCTGAAAACATCAAAAAGGATTTTAAAGGAGATGTAATAATTCTTGCCCCCGTTGTCCAACAAAAAAAAGGTACCTATGAACAGCTTCTAAAAGACCTAAACAGCGAGGGATTTATTCGTGTAAGAATTAACGGCAAAATCCAAAGAACCGATGAGAAAGCAAACCTTGAAAGATACAAAAAACATGACATAGAAATCGTAATTGACCGTGTTAAAGCTTCCGATATGTCAAGACTAAGTGAAGCAGTAGAGCTCGCTGTTAAAAAATCAGAAGGAGGGATAGTGCGCGCGGCAGATGAGAATAGTGAAAAAACTTACTCTTCAAGAATGGCATGCCCTATTTGCGGGCTTTCTTTTGAAGAACTTCAGCCAAGAATGTTTTCCTTTAACAGCCCCTTTGGAGCCTGCGAAGAATGCCTTGGCATCGGGATAAAAAATGAGTTTGACCCAGATCTCATAATCCCAGATAAATCGCTTAGCATAATTGAGGGCGCAATTAAAATTTACGGCAGAATGGAAAATAGATGGAGGTGCCAGCAATTGTCAGTAGTAGGCAAAAAATTTGGGTTTGACATATTCACTCCGATATCTAAGTTTACAAAAAAGCAACTTGATGTTCTTCTTTATGGCGCTAAGGTTCCAATACAAGGCAGGTGGTCAAGTGGGGCTTCAATGAACTTTAAAGATGGTTGGGAGGGAATAATCCCTCAGTCTGAAAGACTTTACAAAAATACGGATAGTGACTGGCGACGTCATGAGTTTGAAAGATTCATGGTAACAAGTGAATGTCCCAAATGCAAAGGAAAAAGACTCAAAGAAAAAGTTTTAAGTGTAACAATTCAGGGAAAGTCGATAATAGACTTAACAGACATGTCTGTACTCCACCTAATCAAGTTTTTCAAAAATCTTAATCTTGAAGAGAAAAAATTAGAAATTGCAAAGCAAGTGTTAAAAGAAATTCGCCAACGACTTGACTTCCTAAAAAATGTTGGTCTTGGATACTTAACTCTTTCAAGAAGAGCATCCACCCTTTCCGGCGGAGAAGCACAAAGAATTCGTCTTGCAACTCAGATTGGTTCAAACCTTATGGGGGTTATGTACATTCTTGACGAGCCTTCAATTGGCTTGCATCAACGAGACAACCAAAAACTAATTGACACCCTCCATTGTTTACGCGATATCGGGAACACCCTTATTGTCGTAGAGCATGATGAAGATACAATCAGAAAAGCAGATTATGTAATAGACATGGGTCCTGGAGCAGGCATACACGGTGGGAAAATAATTGCAAAAGGAACTCCAAAAGAAATTGAAAAATGTGAGAAATCTCTTACAGGGAGATACCTTTCAGGAAAGGAAAAAATTGAGGTGCCAAAAAGACGCAGAACTTCCACAAAATTCATAAGGGTAATCGGAGCCAAAGAGAACAATCTCAAAAACATTAACGTTAAATTCCCAATAGGGACTCTTACACTTGTAACGGGGGTTTCTGGCTCCGGAAAATCAACCCTCGTCAATGAAATTCTTTATAAGGGGCTTGCAAGAAAACTTAATAATTCCAAATTAGTCCCGGGAAGCCATAAGGAAATTATTTTAGATGACAAAATTGACAAGGTTATTGTCATAGACCAAAGCCCTATTGGAAAAACTCCCCGAAGCAACCCAGCAACTTACACCAAGGTTTTTGACGACATAAGATATCTTTTCTCCCTGACAACCGAAGCAAAAAGGCGCGGTTACAAACCTGGAAGATTCTCTTTTAATGTAAAAGGCGGGAGATGTGAGAAATGCCAAGGCGAAGGAACGATAAAAATTGAAATGAACTTTTTGCCTGATGTCTATGTAGAGTGCGAAGAGTGCAAGGGAAAAAGATACAACAAAGAAACCCTTGAAGTAAAGTTTAAAGGAAAGTCAATTGCCGATGTTCTTGATATGAGCGTTGATGAAGCTGTTGAACTTTTCAGTGACATGCCGCGAACAAAAAACAAGCTTGATGTTCTCCAAAAGGTTGGTCTTGGCTACATAAAACTTGGACAAAGTGCAACAACTCTTTCCGGAGGAGAATCTCAAAGAGTAAAGCTTACCCGTGAATTGTCCAAAAAAGGAACAGGGAAAACTCTTTATATCCTCGACGAGCCGACGACTGGGTTGCACTTTCACGATGTAAGAAAGCTTCTTTTAGTCATAAATAACCTTGTTGAAAAAGGAAACACTGTAGTTATGATAGAACACAATCTTGACGTAATAAAATCTGCTGATTACATAATTGACCTTGGGCCCGAAGGAGGAGATGAAGGAGGCAGAATAATAGCAGAAGGAACTCCCGAAGAGGTTTCTAAAAATCCTTCAAGCTGGACTGGAAAATTCTTGAAAAAATTCCTTGAAAAAAATATGTAGTCAAGTATAGAAAAGCTTAAAAACAGTCTAATTGCTTATGAAATTAAGTTTAACTAAATTCCGTCTTTGAGTTAATTAAAATGGTTAAAATTCGTCCAATTGGAGAGCGCGTTCTAATAAAGCCGCGAAAGACAGAAGAGAAAACTGCTGGCGGAATTTACATCCCTGCCGAAGCAAAGGAAGAAAAAAAAGAGGGAATAGTAGAGGCTGTTGGAACATTAAAAGACGGAAAAGAGATACCTCTAAAAAAAGGAGACAGAATAATCTACGGAGGGTATAGCTCAGAAGAATTTGAATTCAATAACGAAAAATATTTAATCATTGACTATAAAGATATTCTGGGAGTAGTAGAGGAATAAAATGGCTGATTCAAAACAAATAGCATTTTCAGAAGACGCAAGGCAAGCCCTTATTAGGGGAATTGACAAAGTTGCAAACACAGTAAAGGTAACCCTTGGTCCAAAAGGGAGAAACGTTGTTCTTGACAAAACAACAAATCCAGTTGTTACAAATGATGGAGTAACTATTGCAAAAGAAATTGAGTTGATTGATAAGTTTGAAAATGTTGGTGCAAAACTTGTAAAAGAAATTGCGTCAAAAACTCAAGACGATTCTGGTGATGGCACTACAACAGCAGTTATGCTCGGACAGGCAATGATAAAGGAAGGTGTAAAAAACATAACAGCCGGAGCCAATCCGATGGATGTTAAGAAGGGTATAGAGAAAGCTGTTTCAAAGGTAATTGAATACCTAAAAAGAGAAAGCGTTCCTGTCGAGGGTTCGCAAATGATTACACAAGTAGCTACAATTTCTGCTAATAATGACCCTGAAATAGGAAAATTAATTGCACAGGCAATCGAGAAAGTCGGAAAGCAAGGAGTAATCACTGTTGAAGATAGCAAGGGCATTGAGACTGAGCTTGATGTCGTAGAAGGTATGCAATTTGATAAGGGCTTTGTTTCACCTTATATGGCTACAAACCACGAAAAAATGACTTGCGAACTTGACAATCCATACATTCTGATAAGTGATAAGAAAATTTCCAGTATGAAGCAGATTGTTGGTCCGCTTGAAGCAGCAGCAAGGGAAGGAAGGCCTCTTTTGATAATCTCAGACGACCTTGAAGGTGAGGCGCAGGCAGCTGTAATTATCAACCTTTTGAAGGGAGCAGTAAAAGTATGTGCAGTTAAGGCTCCTGGTTTTGGAGATGAGCAAAAAGAAATTTTAGAAGACATTGCAATCCTTACCGGCGGAGAAGTTATTAGCGAAGAAAAAGGCATTAAACTTGAGGATTTTGAACAATTCTGGTTTGGAAGTGCCCGTAGAGTTGTAGTTGACGATGAGAAAACAATAATTGTTGGAGGAAAAGGAGAAAAGTCAGAGATTGACAAGAGAGTGAAAATGCTTGAAGCCCAAATAAAAAATGCAGATTCAAACTACAAAAGGGACAACTTAAAAAAGAGGCTTGCTAAGCTTGTTGGCGGTGTAGGCGTAATTTTTGTTGGAGCAGCAACAGAAACTGAACTCGAAGAAAAAAAGATGAGAATTGATGATGCCCTAAATGCTACTAAAGCGGCAATTGAAGAAGGAGTTGTTGTCGGTGGTGGAGTCTCCCTTTTTAGAGCAAAAAGAGTATTAGATGACTTAAAACCCGAGGGCGACGAAGCGATTGGAGTAAAAATTGTAAAAAAGGTCTTAGAAGAGCCAATAAGGCAAATTGCAAGAAACTCAGGAAAAGAAGAAGCAGAAGTAGTTTCAACAATTTCAGACAAGGATAAGAATTTTGGATACAATGCAAAAACAGACCGGTTTGAAGACTTGTTTAAGGCTGGGATAATCGACCCTAAGAAAGTCGTAAGAAATTCTCTTCAAAATGCAGCTTCAATTGCCTCAATGGTTCTTACAACAGAAGCAGTAGTAACTAATTTTGACGAGGAAAAAGACAAAGAAAGAAAAACAGAAGCTATAATAATCTAATTCTCCCGTGTTTTCCTAAGTGAACATCCCAGAAGCAAACTGCGAAGCATCTAAGTAAAATCCTTAAATTCAATTGCCCCTATTTTCTTACCTGATTTTTAGGATAATTCTCCTCCCATAACTCTTTCAAATAATTTGATAGCAGTTATACTTTGACAACCCAGAATTTTGATGGAGAATAAATTGGCACAAAGCGAACTTTGCAAAGCTGACTTTCTGTAGAAACTAAAGAAATTAACATTAGGTTGTTTGCAAATTTTTTTAAACCTCTGGTGCCATGGTTTCTTATGGCGGTTGTAGTTCAGTGGTAGAACGCACGGTTGTGGTCCGTGAAATGAGGGTTCGATTCCCTCCTTCCGCCCTATGGAAACTGTAAAAGGATTTTCGGATTTTACAGGACAAGACGCCCTTAAAATTGAAAGAATAGAAAGAATATTTACCGAGCTTGCACGCCGATATGGGTTTGTCCCAACATTTACTCCATCAATAGAAAAAGAAAAATTCGTGAAGGGAGAAAATTCTGGCGACGAGGCAATATCTGACATATTCAAGTTAAAAGACCGTGGAAACAGAAGCCTTGCATTAAGATACGAATTTACATTCCAATTGAAAAGGATTTCAAGAAATAAAAAGCTTCCGTTCAAGAGGTTTCAGATAGGAAGAGTTTTCAGAGATGAACCAACAAGCTCAAACAGGTGGCGCGAGTTCACGCAGGCAGATGTAGATGTAGTTGGAAGTTCTGTCAAAAGCGAAGCCGAAGTTCTTTCCTTGGCATGGGAATTATTCAACAAAATCGGTATAGAGCCAAGAATCCTTGTAAACAACAGAAAACTACTTGAAGAGACCCTATTAAGTATCGGAGTAGATGAGAAGAAATTTGAAAAAATATTGCGGGAAATTGACAAACTTGATAAACTGCCAAGAAAAAAAGTTGCAGACAACCTCCGCAAAATTGGGGAGGAAAAAGTATTAAGCTACTTAAATGAGGATTATATGAAGAGAATGAATTTTTTTCAGGACATAAAAAAACTCTCGGAAGTTTGTCGCCTATACGGATTTGAAATTGAATTTTTCCCGGCACTCGTAAGAGGACTTTCATACTATCGCGGCAATATTGTGGAAATAAAGTCTAAAAAAATAAAAGAAACAATCTGCGGCGGTGGAGCTTACCTTGTCGGAAAAGTTTCAGCTTTTGGAATTTCTTTTGGACTCGAAAGAATTGCAAAAATAATGGATTCTGATGAAAAAGAAGTTGACTTGGTCCTAATTTCTGTTGAGGCTGACAAAGAATCTGTTGAACTGGCGCGCTATCTCAGGGAAAAGGGCCTTTTTGTAGATTTCATCGCAGATAAAAGCATTGGCAAAGCTCTTGAATACGCTAATTCAAAGAGAGTAAAAAAGGTAGTTATCGTTGGAAAAGAGGAAGTTGAACAAAAAAAGTTTAAAGCAAAGGACATGAAAAATGGAAGAGAAACTCTCTTAAAAAAAGAAGAGATTTTTAACTGGCTTGCTCAATGAGGTGTGCAAGTTCTTCTTCCATTGCCTTCCTTTCTTCATCGTGCATTTGAGTTGTTATATGAATTTCATCAAAATGCTTTCTTTGCCAAAGATAAATTCTCTCTGCATTTGAAAGGTGAAGTATTGGAACAAATGATGCAAGCTTTTCTTCCCTTGAGCGTGCAAATTCTGAAAAAAGCAATGGGTGGCTTTTCTCCCTAAAATGCTCGGTTATTATCCCAAGTATGTTCTTTATGCGAACGCGCAGTGGTACGTGTTTTTTTGGCAAAATCTGAGCCATAGTCCGTTTTACCCTAGACTCGCTTATCTGCCTTTTTATTCTCCTTGTTTCAGTGTTTATTGCCTTGTCAAGAGCCGTAATTAATTCCTTCAATGTTACTTTTCTGTTTCTTGCAAGGGGGGTTTTTGGAATAAGTTGCGGCAGCTCCCCCTCATCAATTTCAATTTTTTCCATCTCATATCTTTCATCATCACCTCTTCCAAAAAGGGCTTCATCAAGGCTGCGAATATACCTGTTAAGCAAAATCTCGGATTTTAAACGTAAAAGAAGAGAGCAAGCAAGAAGAACCTTCGAAGATATAAAAAAGTCGTGCTCTTCAAGCATCTTTATTGTTTCAAGGTAGCGATTAGCCAAAAGACCTATATCCAAATCCCACGGGTCGAGCTGTTCAGTTTTTATAAGGTCGTAGATTATTGACTGCCAGCTTAAGTCTTTTCCGGTTATTATGTCAAATACCTGCTCTTGACTTAACCGTTCCTCTTTTTCCATTTTGAGGCAAGGGCTTTTGTGTTTTAATATTTGTTGGTTTTAGGGTTCTGTTAATTTATTGTTGGTGAGATGAAAAATAAAAATTATGTGGCTTCTATTTCTAATCTACTAGAAAGAAACCTTTGGTTTGGTAATAAGTAGCTTCTCTTATCAAATCTTCCCAATAATTTAGAAAACATAATTAGAGTCAATGGAATTGCCATAGGATTTCCTTTGGGATTAGTAGCTTCAACTGCCACCAGTGATAAGGTAACTATCTTTGAAATTATGAGATATGGAATAGATACCGGAACTGCATTTGGTCTCTATGAAGAGATAAGAGATTTTGTAGGAGAACATGGTCGAGGAAGAGCTTCTGAAATAAAAGCAGGGAGAACACCTTATTTTGTTGCAGATTTAGCTTCGAGAGACTCATCCTTTAATCCCCACCATTATGTTGGAAAAGATATCTCTGATACAGAACAAGAAAGACTCTTAGAATTATTAAGAGGGAAAGGCTCCCTTAAAAAGACACAGAGATTAATAAAAAATCATTTAGAGAAAAAAGTTGGACATGATCGTTTAAAGGACTTAATTATCGTCATAACCGATAAA
>RFLO01000039.1 GCA_003693875.1 Candidatus Pacearchaeota archaeon
AATGGTGTAGATATTCACGGCAATTTAGTTGCTTTAACAAACCATTAATTTTTACGAGCTTTGCCTCTTTTTGATATCGTTTTTCCTTTGGGCTTTAATGCACCATTGGAGTTTTAAAAATATTTGGGCTTTTTAGGGTAGAGCCTTAAAACCAAAAAGATTTTAACCTGAATTTTTCTAAAAAAACAATGGATTCTAAAGTGGAGATAGAAGACGAACTTGGGAATGTCTTTGGACAGGTTGCCGATACTGAACAACTGGAAAAGCTAATAGAGGAATTTGCAGAAGAATCTGATGAAGATAGTTAAACATTTAAAGCCTGTTAACAATTGACTAACATGTTTATGTTGCCGCAAGAAGTAGAGGTTTGGTATATAATTCCCGCAGTAAGAAAAGAGTATGCAAAAAGGCTCACAAAGCATCATAATCTTAGTTACGAAAAAGTCGGACGTATTCTTGGGACAACGAAAGCCGCAGTTTCCCAGTACCTGTCAAATAAAAGAGCCAATAAGGTAGTGCTCAGCAGAGAGGTAAAAGAGATGATAAGGGAGTCTTCCAAAAGAGTTGCAAGAAATCCAAAGATATGGCTAACAGAAGTTGAAAATGTCTTAAAATTTATGAGAAAAACTAAATGTTCTTGTAACGTATGCAAAAGGTATAATAAGGAAATTCTTGAATACTGTAATTGCGAACCAAAATACTAAGATGGGGATATATCTCGATAATTCTGCCACAACCAAGGTAAGGGACGATGTAGCAGAAGCTGTGTTAAGGTTTTTAAGAGAAGAGTTTGCAAATCCCTCATCAAAACACGCCGTTGGAAAAAAAGTAAGAAAAGATTTAGAGGAATCAAGAAAGAAAATAGCAAACTTTCTGGGAGCAAAATCCAGCGAAATAATATTTACATCGGGAGGAACGGAGTCAAACAATCTTGCAATAAGAGGGCTTGCAAGAAAACATCCTTCAAAAAAACACATAATAACCTCTGCAATTGAACATCCATCAGTGCTTGAAACTTGTCGCGACCTTGAAAAAGATGGCTATTTAGTTGACTACATAAAACCTGACAGCGAGGGGATAATAGACCCAAAAAAGATAAGGGAAAAAATAAGGGATAACACCCTTTTGGTATCTGTTATGCACGTTAATAATGAGATTGGAACAATACAACCAGTAGAAGAGATTGCAAAAATATGCAGGGAGTTTAAAATATTTTTTCATTGCGACATGGTTCAGTCATTTAACAAAATCAAAATTAATCTTTCAGACTTAAAAGTTGACCTTGCCTCCTTTTCAGGACACAAAATTTGCGCCCCGAAAGGAATTGGTGCTTTGTATGTCCGTTCCGGCACAGGGATTTGTCCAATAATTACGGGAGGCGGTCAAGAGTCGGGTATCCGTAGTGGAACTGAAAACGTGCCGGGAATAATTGGTCTTGCTAAAGCAATTGAGAAAGCCCCAAAAAAAGAGGCAATTGAGAAAGCGCAGAAAAAACTTTTCAATGAAATTTTAAAAATTCCAAGAACAAAGATAAATGGCTCCATAAAGAAAAGGATTTTTAACAATGTCAATGTTTCTTTTTATGGTATAGAAGCAGAGGCGTTGTTAGAGAGGTTAAGCAACGATGGAATTTATGTTTCAACGGGATCTGCTTGCTCTTCGACAAAGCTTTCAGAAAGTCACGTCTTAAAAGCAATCGGATTAGATGAAATGTATATTCACGGAAGCATCAGAATAAGTATTGGGGAGGAATTAAGTGAGAAAGATATTAAATTTGTAATCGACAGAATAAAGCATCACGTAGGAGATCTTAGGAAGATTAGCCCCTTTAAAATAAATTTGGAGGAAGAAAATGAAGATCACTAAAAACACAACTTTTGCAGAAATCATAGACAACAATCCTGAGCTTTTAGAGGAACTCTCCCAAATGGGTCTTTTTTGTGGTGGCTGTCCGATGGCAGCCTTTGAAACCATCGAGATGGGAGCTCTTGGTCATGGCATGGATCCCAACGACGTAATAGAAAAATTAAAGACAAGACAAAAAGAATCAAGAATAGAAGAAGAAAACCACTAAAAATGGGCCTCCCCTCCTCCCTTAGAGGAGACCCATTGAACATGACATATTAAAAGTAATAAACTTATTATCTTCTCTTTTTCCTTCTCGCCGTCTTCTTGGCAGTCTTCCTTCTCGCCGTCTTCTTGGCAGTCTTCCTTCTCGCCGTCTTCTTTTTTGCGGCTTTTTTCTTTCTTTTTTTACCGCCACGAGCCATTTTTGCCTCACACACATTTCCCTTGCTATCAACGTAGTACAAGTGACCCGGTTTTCTAGAAACTGCATTTCTTACAACAACTTTTCCCATTTTTTTTACCTCCTTTTTCCCTCTTTTTAAGTAAATAACTAAGATTAAGTTTATATTTAAATCTTTCGTTGTTTTATCGTCGGTAGTTTATCATTTTTAAGGGGTTCTGGTATTTCAAGAAGATATTTTCCATAGCCACAAATTCTTGGCTTCCATGTTTTTACGTCGACAATTTTTGTTGCATTAAAATTTTTATCTAAC
>RFLO01000040.1 GCA_003693875.1 Candidatus Pacearchaeota archaeon
GCCAACAAAAGAAGACATAAGGGCATACATCTTGGAAAAATCTCCAGAAATTGAACCCTCCTTGCTTGACAAAAGCGTAGAAAAGTCGTTTGGCCTCTTAAAAGACTTTAGCTCAAAGGCCAGCGTAAGGGTTTTTGAAATAATCTTTCTTGATGGGTCGCGAAAACAAAGTTCAGTTGTAGAGCACAATATTGCAACAACTTCCACCGAAAAATTTGATATTGCTTTAAAATTACCGGATTCGTTTGTTGAAGGAACTCGCCCCAAAATAAAAAACACAGATTATGAAAAGGAAACAGAAACTTTTTTTACTTTCGGCAAGGATACACAAAAAATCACCTATATTGTTGATAAGAAACTTGAAGCCTCATCAATTTCTCAAATAAAGATTGGGCCTCTTGCAGTAGTTGAAAAAGGAACATCAATTACCGGATTTTTTCTTTCAAGCATTCCTTCAACTAACTCAATTGGCGCAACATTTCTCCTAATAATTGCATCTTCTCTTGCAGTATACCTCCTATATGTAAAAAAATTCAAAAAAAGCGATTTTGTTAAGGATTTTGTAAAAAAGGCAAAAGAAGTAAAACGCCTTCAAGAAGCAGGCAAAACGGAGGAAGCAAGAGAACTATACGCATCTCTTCAAAGATACTATCTTTCTCTTTCTCCGGAGGAAAAATCAAAAGTCTTTAAAACAATCGTTCCTTTAATCAAAAGATGAAAAGAATAATCCTTTGCGCCGTTGTATTGGTGTTTTTTGTAGCTGCCATTGGGTTTGCCCAAAGCCCTGCTCCAACACTCGAGTTAAAAGAAGGAAAAAATAATTTCACTGTAAACGAGTTTTTTTATCCCCAATATGCTTCGGATTTTGTAGCGAAACACCCGGAAATTCAAACAATAACTCTAAAAGAATTTGGAAGAAGCTATGGATATGTTAATGTTTTTGGGGGAATAGGCACCAATTTTTTGATTGAAGCAGGAAAAGAGTATGAGGTTTATGTTTCAAAACCGGTAAATATAACTCTCCAAAATTAGTTTAACTCATAATAGAAATAAACATTGCTTGAGTCGCTTTGGTTTTGCGAACGAAGCTTAGCAGGTATCCTTATTTCGTAATCATATGCTCCGTATTTTCCAGGAGAATTTGGGTTAATCTTTGTAACAAAGACGAGGTCTTCATTGTCAGTCGTTCCAAATTCCCCATCTGAATCGTCAGAGGAATCCCAAAGAATTCCCGTGATAAAATTTGAATTATTTGTCGAATTAATAATCGGAACGCCAGCTATTTTTTGCCCATTTACTGTAAAATTTTCTGTATCAAGGGGCGTGTTCCCATCACTTGTAAAGGTGTTTGAAACAGAATCATTGAAATCCGCCATTCCAAGAATCTGGTCAATTTCTGAAAAATCTGAATTGGCTTCTCCGCCGCTTACATTTTTTCCAATTGCTTGCAAAAAACCCCAGGATATATCGCTTTCAATATCCGAAGCAAATATGTTCCCTGTAGTAATGGTTTCATTGAGCCATATATCAAATTTGCTCGATTCGTTATTTGACAGAATTTTGTTGGAGCTAAGCCTTCCGTAGAATTCCTGCCACGCATTAACATTTATCTGGCGGCTTGCTTTGTTGTCAGACTCGTTATCTTCCGAAACAATTTGCCCCACATCAGCAAAAACGAAAATATCTGTGGGGCCTATTTTGGCGTTCCAGCTAACATTTACGCTTTTGTTTGAACGGGCAAGAATTGAAATGCTTTGATTATCTCCTATTTGGGCCCCAAGGCTGGGATCTCCCTCAAAAAAACCAACCAAAAAAACCACAGAATCTGAACAACCCATATTAAAAACAGTGGCATTTATCTTTATCGCTTCTTTTTCAATCGGATTTTCATTGCTGAAAAAAATGTAGTCAGAACTTACTACGAGGTCGGCAGTTTGAGAATACCCAAACATATTTCCGGTAGACTTGTTTGCGGAATTTTTAGCCGAGTCATTTGCAATGCATGTGAAATTCCATTTGCCTTTTTTATCAATCAGAATGTCTGAAAAATATGTGTTTCCAGAAAGAAGGCTTGCCGCATGGTCTGAGCTTCCCGTCGGGCTAAATGCCCTGATGGTCACACTCTCAATTCCAAGCATAGAATCGGTTGCTGTACAATTCACCCTAACATATTTTTGGCCACAAACATAGCTTTCGTTTATCTGAACGCTGCTTATTTGTGGAGAGGTTTTATCCACAGCAAAACTGCGGTTTGAGGCTATTTTTGAAATTGAAAGATTATCAAAGACCTTGCATGTCCACTTGTAATATCCTTCCGGAAGGTCTTTTGTAAATGTCGCGTAGTCACTTGAACCAGAAACCTGCTTTGTTTCATTTGCATGCCAGCCACCAGACCAGTTTCCGTAAAGCGTCACATTTGCAAGATTTCCGTCAAGGTCACTTACAGAACAATTAAACTGGACTTGTGAGGAAATGTTTGCCCAGGCAGCCGGCTCCAAAAGACTTACATTAGGAGGGCTGTTAAGGGTTAGGTTTGGAACAATATCAAAACCAGCACCAGTAACATTAACCTTCCCCAAGTCCGTAACATATCCGTCTCCGGAATCAAAAATCTTAACTCTTAGCCCATCTCCAACTTTGCAAGGCGTTTGCAGAAGCTCACAATCAATCATGTATGTGTTGCTTACTCCGGAATTCCCGGAAGGGCCCACAGTATCGGTTAAATTGTCCGACATGCCATTTGCAGGGTTCCAAAGAACAATGGTTCTGCCGTTAGCAGAAGTCCCATCAAGAGCATCGTTTACTCTCCCAACAATGAAATGGGCAGCTGATGAAATTGAAATCATTACCAAAAAAACCCCTAATACAGCAATCCAGCGACCCATCTAAAGAAAAAGCAGACAACCTATATTAAATCTTCTATACGCCACTATCTTCTTTTTTTTCTTCTGACTGGTCGCCTTCTCCTTTTGGCAAGCTTTCAGAATCTTTGGAATCTTCCTCCGCACTGCCTTCCTTTTTTCTTTTGAATATCCCAACAATTAAGGAAATCCCCTTTTTAGAAATGCTAAGAATTAAGACACCACAGGATTTAAGAAAATCTAAAAGGCTTTTAGCTGCTTTTTTTGAGTTTTCTATGAATGCATCTCGGGAATCTTCATAAAATTCAACAATACCCTTCCAAATCAACAAAATCTCTTTTGAAACCTTATAGTACCTGTAAAGAACAAAGCGCGGGAGGATACGCCACATCGTTCTTATAAAGCCTCTTTTAAAATTAAACCACCAAACATCTAAGCGCATCAAAAACCTTTCTCGGAAACTTGGCTTAAAATTGAAATGCTCTACCTCAAATCTCTTGAACTTTTCTTTTTTCTTCTTTTCTTTTTTCTTCTTCCACACCCTCTTTTTTTCCTCTTCAAGAAATTGCCGGTATTTTTTCTCCCGTTCTTCCCTTATCCGCCTAAGAGAGGCAAGGTATTTTTCAAGAATTTTTTCTCTCGGCAGACCTTTTTCAAAATCTTCAAAAAATTCTTCATCTATTAGCTCCTCTTTTGCCTTGTATTCATCATCTATTTCATTCATTTGCAATAGCACTCGCAGAGATTGCAGGAAGGAGGCTTAGAAACCAAAAATTTTGAGGAAAAAAACGTCTTGTCACGTATTTCACATTCGTTAAGGCATCTGACTTTGCAGTTTCCTTCACTTTCCATTGTGTGAACGAATTTTCCAGCGACAATTGAACACTCATCACGGATTTTAAAGAGTGCTGGGGGCTTTTCTTTTTCAAACCCGCCAAGGTTAGCATAAATAAGAACTCCCAGAGCAATGATTAGGGCAACACAAAGTCCAAGAATCACCCTAATTACCTTCTGCCTTGTTTTCAGTTTCTTTTTTTTCATTATCTATAAGTTTTCTCCGCTTACAAAGCTCAACGAACTCTGAAAGAATTTCTTTTAGTTCTTTTTCTTCTTTTTTCATTTCTTCTTCTTTTCTTATTAGGCGAAAGTATATGGCCCTCCATTCCTCCTCAAGCTTTTGCAACTTCTCTATTTTTTCAGTTATCTTTTTTTTGTATTCGCTTCCAAAACTTTTGATAAGAAGCCCTGCTTTGTTTTCTTCCCAATAATATTTCATATCAGAAACAACATCTTTTGACGCAAGCCGCGTTCTGTACCAATCCTCCAGTTTTCCAAGGTCTTCTATTTCAGTGTTTAAATCTTCAAGAATTTTGTTAAAGAAGCTGTCTTTCCCAAGGCTTTCTTTGTCAATTTCCTCAATCTCCTTTAGAGCTTCTTTTTCAGCATCTTTTAGGGAAACTTCAAGATAGTTCTCACCTCGTATCTTGTCGGGCTCTTCTGTTTTTTTCTCATGTTCTTTTGACTCTTCCTTTGGCTTTTCAGGTACGACTGAGCCATCCTCTATTGCAAGGTCTGGTAGCTCATCTGGAACCTTAACTCTTTTTAAAAAACCCATTTCCGACGATACCCCTTTATTTAAAAACCCCGAATTATTTTATATATCTTTCGGTACAAATTTATGATTGCAAACAACAAGGTTTATTAATTTCTCTGGGTAATTGCTCTTATGAGGAAAAAGAGGCAAGCCTCCCAAGCAAAAGACATTGCTTTAAAAGAGATAAGAAGCGAAGATCGCCAAAGAAAAATTGAAATGTTTCTGCTCTTCTTAACAATTGCATCAAGCTGCTCAATCTTGATTCTTTTAACCACACATTACCTTGCCACAGGCTATGCAACCTATATTGCAAGCAAGGCTGGATACGTAACAGAGCTAAACATCACAAGAAAGTTCCCAACCACTTACTGGAATGGGATTTATGGTCTTGCGATAAGAGTTGCCGGATTTACAGAACAACTTTCAGAATCCTTAAATAACGAGATAAAAAGAAAAGACCTTTTCTTTGATTGTATTGATACTTCAGATCCCGGTGGAAATGAGGTTTATGCCTCAAATGCAAGTTCCATTAGCTTTTCAACTCTCGCACCGGCAGACCCTTCAGAATTAGACTCAATAATGGGTTGCTCCGGAAAAACGGATTGTGCAAGCAACACCTACACCAAAAACATGAGCATTATGGTTGGAACAACAAACATAAGCAACATTCCTTCAACGCATACTTTTCGCTGGGACGGCAGAAATGATGTATTTGACATCGGGCTTTTAAAGGATGGAAATGGAAACTATGTTTTTGTGACCCACATTGATTCAATCCAGAAAGGTTACAATCCAAACGTAACCGTAAATTATCAGATGCTTTTGCCAAATCTTGGAGGGAGCACAACCTATTATTTTTTTACAGACCCAAATGACGAATGTCCAGCAGGAGGTCTTGGAAATACTCTTGAAATAAATGTAACAGGTTATGTAAAAGATGAGTATGGTCAGCCAATAGAAAATGCAACCGTAATACTCAAGGGAGAGTCAACACTCACCAACTCTTCTGGAAAATATTTTATAAACACAACAGTAATTGAAGGGAATTACACGATTCTGGTGAAAAAAGATGGCTACGATGTAAATTACACAATAATTACCGCAAGTTTTAGCAATAATTCTTTTGAGAGAAACTTTACATTATCTCAAAAAAATATTGGA
>RFLO01000007.1 GCA_003693875.1 Candidatus Pacearchaeota archaeon
CTCTAAATCGTCGACAATGTCGTTGTATTTGTTGTATTTCTCAAGCTCCTCGTCGGGAAGGCGGCGGGTGTTGTGAAGAATTGGGCGGAAGTTTATGAAATAAGGATTTGCGTGATTGTGTGCTGGGTTAACGAACATTCCAACGCCCGCTGACGCCTTGACAAGAGATTGTAGGAATTCTTCCCCGTATTTCGTTTTAATTCTGTTTAGATCTCCTTCGTCTCGCGTCCTCATTTGAATTTCTGTAGAAATGTTTGCTTTAATTTCTCCGACGAAGTCGCTTAATACCTGGGAGATTAACATAACCCCGTAACCCCACTTCCTAAACTCCCTGCATGCTCTTTCTATCTGGACAAAGCCTTCCCCAGAACCTCCAAACCTTGAAAGAAGTCTGTGAACCTCATCAAAAACAAGGAGGGTTTTTAGGGTGGGCGACTCTTTTGGGTCTGACTGAAAAATTTGCCTTATAGTGTTTGCAACAAATATGTCCATATCTTTTGGCTGAAGTTTGTTGAGGGTAAAAATTTGAATGTGGCCCGGTTGCGAGTATTTCTCCGGCCGTATTATCTGGCGCGCATCCTTTACTGCTCTAATGTTTCCTGGAAATCCTCTTGCCTGGGTTGGTTTCATACCAAACTTAGGATAGAACGAAAGCATTTTTTTGTCTGTGCATTTTCTAAGCATTCCAGACCATTGTGCCGTTGGGTCAAAGACTAAAACTGCAATGTTTTTCATAAGAGCCTCCTCTATTATAACCTGGGCGGTAATAGATTTTCCGCCTCCTGTCGCTCCTGCTACGATTGCGTGAGTCATCAGCCTATTTGGGTCGAGATAAGCCCCAATGTTTTTTTCTGCAATTTTTCCAAGCCAAAGGAAGGACTTGTCTTTTTTTGGAATGGCTTTTAAATCAAGGGTCATCTTGTATTTTCTCTTGCTAAGGATTCTTTTCCTGATAAGATAAAAAGCAATTAATCCAAAAAGAATGAATCCGATTATTGAAATCAAAAGCCAAACTGGAAGAATGCCAAAAAGCTTTCTTTGCATTAAGGGAATCTTAGCGTAAAAATTTTCCTCGGTTAAGATCTGCTCGTCTCCCGACTTAGTTTTGACCTGCAAAACATAATATCCGACTTCAGCATTTTCTGGAAAATTAAATTCTTTTATAAGTTGGATGGGGTTTGTAAAATCAAAATTTTCGCTTCCAAGCTCAATTGTCTTGTTTTTGGGGGTTTTTAAAAAATAAGATATTGTGAAATTTTTTAATGGCTCTGGCTTTAATTTTTTCAGGTTCAATTTGAATTCAATTCTATCTGTTAAAAGTGTTTCTTTTTCACGCATCTGAATTTCTACAAGGTAAACTGGATTAAGAGACTTGTTGGTAATTGTAATATTTACCGGAATTTTTTGTTCAATGTCTCCTGAAAGAGAAATTTCCCCCGAAAAAGTTCCAATCTTTAGGCCCTCTACATTAAAGTACCACTTAGACTCGTTTTTTGGTTCTACTTGTATTCCTGTTTCTTTTGAAGTGATTATTCCTGACAACTCGTTTGAGATTGTAAAAGTAACTTTGAGGGGGGTTGTTTTTTTGTTTTTTATTTTAATAAAATCTTGAAAGATTGTTTTTTCCTTTATTGTCCTTTCTATCTTGCTTCGTGAAATCTCAAAACTTTTCTGGATGATGGGTTCTCCATAAGCAGAGCTTTGTGATTGGGCACTTGCGTTTGCAAGGAGCAACAAAGCGATGGCTAAGGCAAAAAAGCTATTTTTCATCTTTTTCCTCTTTTTGTTCCTGAATATCTGGGTTCTTTCCTTTTTGTTCTTTTTGGCTGTCGTCTCTTGGTTCTTCTGGTTCTTTGTCTTGTGTGCTGTCTTGTTTTGTGGCGGGGTCTTCTTGTTTTTCTTCTGGAGTTTTTTGTTTGCCTTCTGGTTCTTTGGTTGAAGATTCCGAGCTTTCTTTTTGTTTTTCCTCAACTTCCCTTAAAAGCTCTGAGAATTTTTCAAGTTCCTGTCTTAGTTTTTCGGAATCCTCAACAAGTTTTCTGTTGACCCCTTGACCATAATTTGCCTTTATACGCTTATAGATTTCGAGAGCCTTCTCTGTCTTTCCCTCCTTTACGAGTTTTCTTAATTCGTTTAGCAAAAGATATAACTCAAGAAGTTTTTTCTTCTTCTTATTTCTTTCATGAACCCAAATTAAAAAGAAGATTATTAAGAGGAGGAGCAAAAGAGCCATTGGAAAGAAAAGTTTTCTTGCAAGATAGATTAGTTGGAATTTTATTCCTATGAAAAAGGTGTCGGAGTCAAGGTCGATTTGTTTTTCTTCTGGAACCATGACTCTCGCATAGAATATAAATTCACCGCTTAGAGATGCGTCATCTGGAACCTTTAAGGTTTTTTCCTCCTCATAGCTTGCATAGAGGGTTATTTCCTCGTTTCCTGAGGCAATTATATTTCCTTCAAAATCCTTTATGGCATAATAGAGGTCTGCTTTTGACTCCCTTATGTCCTTTAGACTTTGAATTGTTATTTTTGCCTTAACCGGGTCCCCGGGCCTTACAAACTTTGTGTCCGGGCTCACACTAACATTTATTCTTATTAATGATTCAAATTTTTTTACATCAATCGCTATTGGGACAATTACGGTCTCTGTTGATTTTAGTACAAGTCGGCCAAAATATTGGTCGGGCATGGTTTCTCTTGGAATTTTGAAGTCGATTAGAAGGTCGTAAGATTTTCCTGGACCAATTTTTATTGAAGTCTCTCCTAAAATTGTAAAATTAGAGACCCCATCTATTAATGCACTTATTGCAGCCTCCCTAGTTCCAAGGTTCCTTATTTTGACTACTCTTGTTAATGTGTCTCCTTGCCTTATGCTTACTTTTAATGTCTTGGGTTCTGTCACAATCGTGGTAATCTCCGTTTCTTTCGTTGGTTCTTCTGTTGTAATTGCTTTGCCAGTGCCAGTTCCCCTGCCTGTGCCTGTTCCTTTTCCTGTTGTTCCCCCGCCTCCACCTGACGACGTGATTTCGCTAACTGTGAAATTTTGTATGTCTGTTGCGTTTATGTTTCCCGAAGTATCTGCTGCATAAAACCTCCAATAAACAACCTTTCCTGCAGCCGCACTAATCTGGACCTTTTGACGAGAGGTGTTTGAAGTTCCTGAAAAATTGACTTTTGAATAGTTCGTCCATCCCGAACCCTGATTGATTGAAAAAATGTAGTATGCGAGGCCGACATTATCTGTCCAAGAAGCTGAAAAATTTACGTGATAATTTTGGTAGACGGTTTGACGGTTTTTTGAGGGGTTGGACCATTTTGGCGGCTCCGTGTCAAGCCCAACAATTACACTAAAATTGTTTCCTGACACATTAAACTCGCTGTCAGCCGCATAAAAAGTCATATACTGGCTCCCCTTGTATCCTGCGTCTGGATAAAAAGAAACCTTATTTTGGGAGTTTATCGTGACCGTGATGTTTGAAAGATTCGTGTGGGTATATATCAGGTTGTCTCCATTATCATCTGTAAAATAATCGTCAAGGTCCAGATAATCTACAAGTGAAGAGTTTTCAATAATGAAGATGTCCGAAAAGTTTTTTATAAGGTATGGTGGTGTGTTTGGCACTTTTAGCTTTGTTGGAACATCGTCGGCATAAGACAACGAAAGCGCCATAATTCCCAAAACAAAAAACAACTGCCACCTCATCAAAAGTAATTTGGTTTAGGTTTATTTAAAACTTATTAGGTCCATTTTGAAAAGGTTTATAAAGGCTAAAATAATCCTTTTTTAATGCCTAAAAAAGACTTAAAAAAGCCAAAAGCTGAAACTACGGTGGTAAAGGGGACCGTTACACTGAATCAAAAAGAGGCGATTTTGAATCTTGTTGGCATTCTTGGCAGCAATGAGCAAGACGTTGTTGGAAAGATAATAACCCTTTGGCTCTACAACGAAGGATTTATCGGAAAGGATAAATTCGGCAAAAATAAAAAGGGGGTTTCATCTTAAATACAATGGAAAAGGGTGTGTGGATCTTGGTCCTTTTGGTCTTTATTGGGGTAGGATTTAATGTTGCCTTAGCCCAGCAGAATCAGACAAACAAAAGCCTTGCCATTGAAAAGCCAAAACAAGCCAGCGTCCCTACAGAGAAAACAAACATTAGCAAACCCTCATCAAAAGAAGAGAACTCAAAAGAGGTTTGGGAAAACGAAAGCGCCAAGATTAAAACAGATAACGAGAGTGTCGAAGTGTTGAAAACAAATAATTCTTTTGAGGCTTTGCCTCCAAAAATAAACAATGAAAGCTTCAATTTTTCAAGAAAGGATGCGGAAAATAGAAGTGGGGCGGCTAATAATACGGAGAAAAATGAAAGCGGGGAATTTCTTTCTAATTACAGCTTTGTTAACCTTGATGACCTCATAAATAAAAGCGAGAAAAATGAAAGCAAAAACGACAATGTGAGTGTCGTGGAAAGTCCCAAAAAAAGGGGGGAATCGGAAGAGAAAAAAGAGGTTAAAAAGATAAAAAAGAGTCTTGTAAAAGATGGAAAAATTGAGGTAGAATTTGAAATTTTTGAGAATGAGAGTATTGATATCTCAAAAAAGGAGATTGAGGCTAATGGTGAAAAAGTTGTAAGGGTGTCAAGCCCAAAACACTTTGAGCGCCCAGTTCGTGTCTATTCTGATTTGCCCCGCCCTGTAAAAAAAGAAGATATTAGGATTCTTTGGGAAAATGAAAAAAACAAAATTGTTGAAGATGTCTTGTATATTGATGAGGATTCTGATGGGCTTGTTGAAAGGGTCTCCTGGATTGTTCCCCACCTCTCAACGCAATACTATCGGATAATAATAAAGACAAGGGATGGTGGAGACTCCAGTAGCCTTGGCTTGAAAATCTTAAGCCCGTCCAATGAAAGTGTTGTTGAAAATCCTGTGAAATTTGAAATTGAGATAAATTATACGAATAAAAGTCTTGTTAATTGTTCACTTAAAATAGATGGAAAAAGCTACGCTTTTAATTTTTCTGGGAAAAATGATTCTCACTATTTTAGCGAAGGAAGCCATAGTTTTTCTGTTTTTTGTTTTGATTCATCAAAGCCTTCAATTTCTGCATCTGAATCTGGAAATTTCCGTGTTGAGGACCGCTTCAAACTGGACGTGGAACCCTTTTCCTTTGTAGGCTTCCCCCTAAAGGGAAGTGTTTCTGCAAATGGAGGGGTTGTAAGCATTTTTTTGGAGAAAATTGGTGGTGAGAAAAAATTTGTAAAGAATATTAGTGGAAACTTTCCGCAAAATTTTGAGATAAACAAGTCGCTTAGGGGGTCTGTCGGAAAATATAGGGTTATCGCTGTTTCTGATTACTTTGACCGGCCAGCTCGGCTTGAAAAGAATGTTAGTGTGGGTTCTGCTTCTGTTTCGTTTGATAATGAAGTTGAGGTTGGAAGTAGTGTAGAGTTTTCAGTAAACATTGATTCTGAAGGTTCTGGAAGTTATGACTTCTATGTTGGAAATGAGCGAGTTAAAAACAATGTTGCTTTTAATGGCAAGACCCAGTCAAAAATATCCAAGAAAATGGATTCAGGGGGTAGCTTTAAGGTTTCTTTGGAGGTTTTTGTTGGAGGAGAAAAGTATGTTTTTGATTTTGGTTCAATTTCTGTTAAAGAAACCCAAGACAAGAAAAACCCCGAAGTTGAACTCTTGTTTCCCGAATGGGAAGATGTAGTGAACACGCGGGACATAACTTTCAGATATAAGGCAAGCGACAATGTCTTCCTTTCAAATTGCAGTCTTGAGTTATACAATGCAACAAAAGGAAGCTCGGGGGTTTACAAAACTGACACATTAATTTTCCCGCTGAACGCTCAAGATAAAAACCTTGCATTTAAGTCCAAACCAAAAAATAATGAGGAAGTGTCTGTAAAAATACTTAATTTTGATGCCGGCGACTACATTTGGGAGGTTAAATGTTTTGACAATTCGTCAAATAAGGGCTGGAACTTTAATTACTTTCGTGTTGACTTTGGAAACAGTTCAACTACAAGCTTTGAAAAAGATAGCGGAGAAAACTATTCAAGGGAAGCAGAAGTAAGGGACTTGATAAAAAAGGTTAACGGGTTCCTTGAAAAAGAAAACAACTATGGGGCTGTTGAAAGAGAAGTTCTTGAAAAAATGGGAATCTCAAAAGATATGGCCCTTTACAAAAAGAGGCTTGTTCAAATTGATCAGGATTTTCGGTTCAACTTGCGGTTTCTTGATGATGCAAAAAAAAGAAAGAGAATTGAAGAATTAAATAAGGAAATTGATGAAATAAAATCAAAAATTGTTCTTGGAATAAGCGTAAAGGATGATTACGAGTTTTCAAAGAATAGTCTTGACATGTCCCTTGAGGATATTCTTTCGCGTTATCTTGAGCTTACCGGAACAAGCATCAAAAGGTCTGCGCTACGAAGTCTTGTAGAATCCAATAAAGAATTGCAATCAAAACTTCGGACAAAAGTTAAGTCAAGAAAAGTGAGCATCCAATACCTGGACCATAAGAAGGACATTGTTCTTGTTGAGAAAAGTTTTGACTTGAATGACGAATCTGTTAAAACGCTTTTTGAGGTGCTTCCAGAGGACGTTGGTTCTGCTGTGTTTCTTGTCAACGGCAAAAAGGTTGGAGGGGGGATTTATGAGTTTAATCTCGATGAATTAAAAAACAAAGAAATTGTTTATTATTTTGAGGACAATTTTGATCTAAAAAAGATAGAAAAGACAGAAAGTGTGCTTTTCAGTGAGGAGGTCTCAGATAGCGGTTTTTCTATTACGGGGATGTTTAGCGGAATTGGCGACTCAATTGACATTTATTCTTTTTTCTTTCTTTTTCTTGTTGCGTGTATGGGGTATTTTGGGTTTTTTGTTTTTGAAAAGGTTAGATTGGAGCTTTGGAAAAGGGACCTTAATGTTGAGATGATTATTGACCTAATCGGGCAGGCACGTGAACATTTGAGAAGAGACGAGCTGGAGTACGCAAAAGAGAAATACCAAAAGATGAAAGAGCTTTATCCGCGACTCCCAAGAAAATGCAAACCTTTTTTCTACAAAGAGATTCGCAAGATTTTGCTTTCAATTAACAAAAAAGACGCTTTCAGACTCCTAAGAGAGTACGAACGCGCAAAAGAAGAATTTAGGAAAGAAGATGCCCTTGCTATACATAAAAAGTTAAGTGAAATCTACAAAAAGCTTCCTCAAAAATACCGTGACAGGATTTATCAAAGAATTGTGAAGGGGGAAATTTGATTTGTTACTTTTAAGAAGTTAAAAATAGAAAGGTTTATAAATGAGCATCCCTTGTTTTAATTTATGGAGGGTTTAGTTAAAAAAATCTGTAAGGCGGTTGCTTTTGCATCTTTTGTAGTTCTCCCTTCGTGTGGTGTTGAGCGTTACAACGAGTTCCGTAGTAGTAGCCACCCACCTATTCATGAATTTATGGGGCCGGAATATGTCAAAGAACAGGTTATGCCAAACCTTTACAAAAAGAGTGATGAAAATGTCTTTAAGATTCCAAATCTCTATAGGAAAAAAGATGAGGATTTTTTTAAAATCCCAAACCTCTACAAAAGAGAAATGCCTTAAATTATTTAAAGACTATGCAAAACCAATACAAGCAGTACATCCTATATGGATATCTGCCTTTGTAGGTCCAATAGAGCAGGTACAAATGGTATGGATCAAATATTTCATCTTTTTTTCTTTCAGATCAAAAATTGGTTCCCTTTCCTGCTTACAGGGGCCGTCTCTAACCATTTGTGCCCCTCTGTTGAAATGTGCGCCCTTTTTACAACCGCTCCCCCCTTTTGATTCGCACTCTGCTTGATAGCTTTCGCAGCTAAAAATCTTGACTACTTCGCCAAGCGGGGTGCCCTTCTGATCCGTTACAAGTTTCTCCGACTTCTGAC
>RFLO01000041.1 GCA_003693875.1 Candidatus Pacearchaeota archaeon
CTTGAAGATATTATGAATCTTTGAAAAAGTAAGGCCTTTGTTTTCATCATCTAATTTGTTTTTTTCCTTAACAACTTCAAACTTCTGCTTTGCAAATTCGCTCCTTTCGCCCGTCTTCAAAGAAAAAGTAAGATTTTCAAATACATAAAAATCCTCATTGCCACCATTATCACTAACCCTAATAATTGACCCGGATTCTGGTTTTTCGTTTTTCTCACTTGCACTCCCGGAAGTAGAACTACTTGCGCTACTCCCCCCGCTCGCCTGGTTAGTTTGAGGTCCATTAGTGGCTGCTGGCCTTGGACCAATCTCTCTAATCCTCGCATTCTTCTTAGCAAAAGACAAAAGCACTGCTTTGGCATAAACGCGAACCTTCAATAAAAGAAGAGATGCCTTCTCCTCATTAGTACTGTCATTCGCAGCCACAATCTTCCTTAGGGCTTCATCAATATCCTGCCCCGAAACAGAAGGCTTCCCTAACAATTTATTTACCTCGCTTATGGTATTCCCAACAGAAGGGCTTATTCCCGTCTGCAAATTTTGAATGGAATCTGAGCTTATCTCCTTTAGCTTGTTAAGTGTTCCAACATAACCAGAACTGCTTATTTTTTTCATAACTTCTTTGACGCTTTTCAAATCAAGAAAGCAGCGAATATTTTCCTTGCCGCAATATCCAACATCGCGCCATCGGCTGCTGTCCTCCACAGAACCTTTCGTTGCACAAACTCTGACAATCCCTTTAAGATCTGCCCTTGGATTAACTGCCCCTTCTACAACCTCTTGAATATTTGGACTAATTGAGGAAAGAGATGGCTTGCCATAAATGCACTCCTTTTCTGAAGTAACTTCATTTTTTGCTGCTTCGTCTGCAAGTTCCATTGAAAGTTCGTTTAGGGCAAACTCTGTTGTAACCTGTTCAAATCCGCAGTGTGGCTGTCCATCAATTTCAACGCAAAGTTCTTTGTACCCGGCAGGAGCCGTAAAGTCCAAAGTTTCTGAAGCCGTTTCCCCTCGCGGGACATAGCCTGTCTTGACCATTACCGTTGGATTTGAGACATAATACCCAGAAGTTGGCGGGCTTTGAAGATAAATTCTAAAATTCACTCCCTTGTCCTTGCCGGCATAAATATGATAGTAAACCTTGTAAGCAGAAGTTGCCGGAAGCGTCGCTTCACTTAAAACACTCTCTGAAAAACGAGCATAAAACTGCGTTGGAGAATCCGGTTCAAGAAGCTTGTCAATAGCTTTCGCAGAAGTTGGAATACTTGTCCCAATAAAGCTCCTGCAAAAAGTGCTCCCTGCTTCCTCAATGCTTCTCAATTTGAAAGCTCTAAACATCTCTTTTGCATAGTTGTCGCGAAAAAACTTTGCACTTTCATCAAAAGCATCAACCGCACTCTTGGCAAAAAGATATTCCCCTCCGCCACGAACACCGGCACGGCTGCCGGAAACAGATTCAAACAGTGCTGGAATAAGAAGCCGCGTCATCGGAGCTACCTGCTTCCAAAAGAACTCGCATTTGTAAACTGAAGTTATCTCATCGCAAATCCCAACATACCTTCCGCTTTTAGCATTTTCTTTTAGGCAATCACGATAACCTTTCAGGACAGAAAGGTACGCGTCAATGCCCGCGTGAATCCCGCTCAAGCAAACAGGAACATAAATCTTTTCGTTAAAATTCGGAAGGCAAAGCACAATGCTTCCAATAACCCCTGACTGGATAACGCTTGAAACAGGAAATCTTCCACCCATATCGCAACGCGAAGTTGGACAAACTACCGGATCACAGACATTAAACAGGATAAGGCATTCATCAACACTCATAAGATCCTGGCACTCAAGCCCCCCAATCTTAACAAAGGGCTTCCCAACACTAAAAGATTCTCCAAAAATCTTAACTCTGGGGCTGCCATACTGCCTTGCCGCCTCCCTCAATGCACTAAGTCCTGTTCGATAAAGAGCCTTGACCTCCCTGGGTGAAAGACCCTCACAGCCTATAAACTGGTCAACACTACCCGCAGTATTGATATCAAAACTCTGACATATGTCATCACCTTCTCCATGCTCAATAAGGCCGTTCTTGCCAACCGAGCAAATCTTAAAATAAGTGACCTCTCCAGAAGCCCTGTAACCCTTGGGAACATTCTCCAAAATAGAACCCCCTGAACTTTCCACATAAGAATACCAAAAACCTCCATTAAACTCAAAAGGAACTATCGCGGGATAAGCCTTGTCCCTCCCGCTCTCATAATACCTAACTTCCAGATTTTCTTCTCCCCCCTTCTTAAAACTACACTTATTTCTGTCATTCTTGCCCCCTCCATCATTATTAGAATTTTTCAAAAAAGAAGCAAGCGACTTTAGCCCTTCATTAAGCGTCTTTTCTGCGATTCTTCTCAATTCCTGTCTTTTAATAAGTTCCTCATACAAAAGAACCGAACGAACCTGAGAAACCGTAGTAAGATTATCTTTAGAAATATTCACTCCATCTACACTCCACGACTCATTCTTCAAGGATTCCTTAAGCTTGTTAACATACTCTTTTGTATTGATAACAGTGCCTTTATCAAAAAGCCCACCGCTTGAAACCATTCCTTGCTTTTTAAGAACCGAATCCATCTTTTGATTAACATTTTTAAGTGCTTCGGCAACTTTCTCCACATCTCTTTCAATTTCAGAAGAATGTTGCTCATAACACTTTAAAATCTCATGAGGATTCCCGCGGCTACTCTCCCTGCAAATTTCGCGATAATAATCCATAACTTTTTTCCTTGCTATTGCCTTCCCACTAAACCCGCTAAAAAAATTCTTAAGTGTCAAAACCGCAGAAGTTGCAAGGCACGCCCCCTTAAAGCCGCGAACAAGCTTTCCTATGTTTTTGTTTATCCTCTCCCACTTTTCAATAGTCCTTTCTACCTTTTCGGCTTTTTCAAGGCTCTTGTTTGGATTAAGCTTAAAGGCTCTTTTTTCAATTCCAATACTAAAAGTAAAAGGAGCCGATGTCCGAGCAGAGCTTATCTTTGGAATAACCGAAACATAAGCCACTGGCTTAACACTCACATCCAAAAGCTTTATGTTATGACTTCCAAGTCTTAGAAAACCGCCCACCTCAACCTTGCCTACAACCCCTTTATCACCCTTTGAAACCAATCTAAACTCCGCCCCACCCGGAAAAATTCTTTCAAGATAAATCTTATCGCCGCTATTCTCCCACTTTTCTCCTTCCCCCTTATTTAGTAGCTCCCCCCCGTCAACAGAAAAGTCGGCACTCTTTTCCTCTTTGCCCTTTTTCCAATCGGCAATGCCAATAAAGTGATGCTTCCCTGCAACATAAACTCCCCTATAAGCATTTGAAAAGTCATATCCTGAACGAAGAATAAGTTTTCGCAAGCGAACATCTTCGCCATACTTATCAATAAAGGTTTTCTCAAGACTTTTTGCCTCCTTGCTTCTTCCAGTTTTTAACGCAACACGAATACCCTCAAGCAAGGCTTCTTTTCCAAAAACCCTGCCCGAAAGATCCTCTTCCGTATTTGGAAAATCATTCAAAATTTCGTAAATTGTTTCATTCATTTTTGTAAAATTTTCATCATCGTTCCCGTTTCTACTATTTCTGCCATCTCCATTCTTCTGAGCAACAAGTTCAAAAGAACCAGAACCCGCGCACGATATTTTAGCAGAAACTTTTTCGCTCTTATTTCCTCTATCAGCTTCTTTTTCAATTTGGATATTTGAAACATAGCACTGCCCATTCAAAAATCGCGAACCATCACGCAACCAAGTTTCATGGCCATCAACATCAATCAGGACAGAGTCCTCATCTGCTACAACCTTGTTTAACCTGACCTTAAAAGAAGCACGGCAGTAATAGCCGGGAAGATAAATTGATGGGCTGCTTTCTCCAACCTTTAGGTCAAACTCCCTTAAGATGCGGTCCGGTGCCTTGAAAACTGCAATCCTTGCATGGTCGCTTGAAACATCTACTGCCCTCAAAAAAGCCTTGCCATCAAAAAACTCAGAGCGCGCATACTCTCCAAGAAGCCATTGCTCATCACTTATAACTGGAAGGTAAAACTCGCTTCTTCCCGCCCCAAATGCCTCGTCTGCATCAAAATGGATAACCGCCGTAAGGTTTCCAGATATTTTTTCAGGAAGGTCCTTTTCAAGACCCCGCCTTACCACCAAAACAACATAGCCAATATTCTCAATCACCGGGCTTCCAGAAATCTTTCTAAAAGACCTAACAGCTGCTCGTGCGGGATGGTAACTTATTGAAACAATTCCTTTTGGTTTTTTACCCTTAAAGTAAATTGAAGTAATAGAAGATGCTCGAATCAGTGGATTTGTCTTAACTGAGTAAAGCTGGCAAAAAACAGGCACATTCTGGTCTTGAAGCAAATCGCTCCTGACAACGCTCGGGCTACAGCCATTTGGTGGAATCATTACAACAAAATCTGTTCCGTCTTCCTTACACTGCCCGTCACGGATTTTACTAATAATCGGCCAGTACTTTGAAACATCTCCGCTATAAAGCCTGTGAAAGCTTGGGGGGCTGTATTGCCACGAATTAACCGGCCCGTTAAATGCCTGCTGCGATAAGACAGGCGAAGCTAAAAAAATCAATGCAAAAGTCAAAAAAATTCCTGCTTTCATTCTACTCTTACAATCAAAAGCGAATCCTCCATTAGCTCATAATTTTTCTGAAGCTCATCAAGACTCTGCGGCTCGCCGAACATCGGGACACTAATCTTCAAAACATCCCCCTTGAGCTGCTCTTCTGTCAAATACTCCTTGCTCTTTCCCCCTCCAACAAGAGCCATCTCTGACTTAGTTTCAGGAATTTCAACTTCAAAACATTTTTCTCTTGTCGCACCAAAAAAGCCGGCAAGCCCATGTTCTGGAACCTCTACACAAGTCCTTTTCTTAGAACTTGGAAAAACAATTGAACTATTGCCATAAGCATAAACCGAAACATTGTAATAGCCATCTACTAATTCAATTGAATCCTGCTCAGGGTAGGAGGCATAGGCAGAATAGCCATCTGACTCAAAATAAACAAGGGCTCTTTCAACTTCCCCGAGATCAAGCTTTAACTTATGCTTCTTGCTTAAAACCAAAATCGCATCACTTTTGTCATTTGTAGAAATTTTTTGTTTGCCTTCGGCATACCCCTGTGCATTTGCAAAAAGAAAACCGTTGACACATTGAGGAACCTTCGCTTTTAAAACCGCCTTTCCTCCGCTAAGCTGTGTTTCTCCAAGCTCGCAGGAAAAATCTGCACACTTAAAACTAACGCTGGCTTCAACAGGATTTAATGAGAGGTCATAAGTTGAAACTTCAATCTCCTTGTTGGCATAATCGCACGCATCAGATGTGCGGTTAGTGGATACAATCCGCGAGTTGTCTGGCATATTCCCTGAAATCAAAACAGCAATAGGAAATTGGAAAAAGTCCTCACCGTCATATAGCTGAACCATCACTGGAAAGGCAACATCATAAACGAAGTGATACGGGACAAAACAAAAGCCAAGAACCCCAAGACCCTTCTGTGGCCCAACAGGTTTTGCAACCTCATCTCCATGAATTTCAATCTTAGTCGGCCAAGAAGGATTATACATAAAATTCACAAGGTGATTAGCTTCAAAACCGGTGTCAACAACAAAGTATTTGTTTGAAGGCTTCTCATTGTAATATGTGCCCCGAACCTTGACGGCGGGGATATTTGCCGAAAGCCCCTCCGAAATATCTTTCCTTATCTTGTCAAAAGAAAAAAACTTCGGAGAACAGCTAATCTCCACGCCAGTTACCGGAGCATAAAGCCTAACAACATCAATGGCATAATTTTCAAGAAATCTCTGTTCCTTTTCTGCATTGTAAATCATCAGTGCCTCATCGTAAAGCTTTCCAAGATTGCTGTTAAAATCAACTTCGTGTTCAAGAATTGCTGTTGACTGGTTTCCCCGAAAAACCTTGAACGGTGCATCAACAAAAACCTTCACGCCATCATCATAAATATCAACCGAAACATCTCCCGAAGTTGCATAAACATCAAAACCTTCTTTTTCAAAACTTGAAAAATCGCAATCCTCAATCCGCTCCCTTATGTATTCGGCAAGCTGTTCCTCCATTTGCTCTTTTGTCGGTACCTTTTCCCGAACAAGATTATTTCCTGAAACATAAAACCAGTAGGGAACCCCCTGACCTAAAAAATCAAGCTCTGAAGAAAATGGCATAAAAGGAGAGCCTGGTTCAAAGACTGGTTTTTCAATATAGCCCGCAGAATCCCCAAGAAGTTTTGTCCCATACCTTGCAACATCCTCAATACAGGAAAGATAAGCATCGTAAACTGGTTTAAATTCCGAAGACACGGCACTCTTCCCACTTGGCTTGACAACAAAGTAAATCGCTATTGCCCCAACAATCACTAAGGCAACAACAACAAAAATTGTAACCTGCCCCCTTTTCAAAACCAAATTGCTCATCACATCTTAAAATAAAAAAGATATATAAAGATTGTGAATGTCAACCAGAAAGAAAAAAGTAAGCAAGTATTGCTAAAGCTATTAAAATTCCAAGGATTACCAAAATCGTCATCTGCGCCTTCTTCATATGGCCCCACCAAGAATCGAACTTGGGCCTCATCGAAGTCAGCGATGCGTTCTACCACTAGACTATGGGGCCACTCGAAAGAAAAACAGTCCTTGCTTTTAAGTCTTGCGCCTCGCTCTTCCTCCCTTAACCTGCCCCCACCTGCCACTAATAAACTCCACATCAAAATCCTTCGGATTAAAACCACAAAGCAAGCAAATGTCAAGAAAAAGGTCCTTCGGCAAAATCCTGCTTTCAACAAAATAATTCTTAAGAGTAGAATAATTAACCCTCAAGCCAAACTGTAAAAGCCCCCTAAGTGACGGCGAGTTAAGCTTTCTTATTGCAGCCTTCAAAAATTCTCTTTGCCCTCCATTGCGAAAAAAGACTCTCTCCATAAAGAAGAGAAAATGCATAAGTTTTTAGATTTAACTGCGGGACCATCAAACAGCAAAATTTAAAAAAGAATCAGAAGATAGATTACCATGAAAATCCCAAAGAAAGTAAATCGGTATTGCCCTTTTTGCAAGAAAAAAACAGAACAAAAAATAAAAGAGCCAACCAAGCAAAAAGCAAGCTCACTTAAACGCGGAGGAAAAATAAGAATCAGGCTTCGCGGCCTATGGAGGGGAATTGGAAACAAGGGAAGATACTCCCGTATGAAAAACCAACAAAAAAGGAAAAGGAAAACTACAAAAAAAACAAATCTCCTTTACACATGCACTGAGTGTGGAAAATCAAAAAACCAAAAAAAAGGAAAAAGAACCAGCAAAGTCCTAATTGAATAATGGCAGAAAGAAAAAAATACATAGCAGTGAAAGTTCCAATGCTAAACTCTGAACTAAGAGTCTTGGGAACCCCAAAAGAATTGCACAACAAGACAATAAAACTCGACCTGTCAAGAAAAAGTCGCGGAAAAGGCATCTTTGTTAAGTTTAGAATTTTCAATACCGAGGACGGGTTAGTTGGAATCCCAAACCGCCTTGAACTTCTAACAACCTACATCAGAAAAGCAATGAGAAAAAGAACAAGCTATGTAGAAGATTCTTTTAGAACAAAATGTGCAGATATCCGTGCAATAGTCAAGCCATTCCTCATAACAAGAAAAAAAGTTTCCCGCGCAATCCGAAAAAATCTGCGAAACACAGCAAGAGAGTTTATAACCGAATACCTAAAAGAAAAAAATTTTACAGAAGTCTTCAAGGAAGTCTTTGACGGAACGCTCCAAAAAGCAATGCTGCCAAAACTCAAAAAAGTGTATCCCTTGGCTTTTTGCGATATAAGAATTTTTGAAACAAAAGAGATTCAAAAAGCAAAAATCCAAAATGATTGAGCAAAGCCTCGTATTGATAAAGCCCGACGGAGTTGCAAGGGGGCTCATCGGAGAGATAATAAAACGATTTGAACAGCGCGGACTAAAAATAGTTGCCCTAAAAATGTTGCACCCAACAATTGAGCAGGCAAAAAGGCACTACACAGAAGACATTGCAAAAAGGCGCGGAGAAAAAGTAAGGCAACTTCTTCTGGAATTCATAACTGAAGGCCCAATAGTTGCTATGGTAATTGAAGGAGTAAACGCAATAGAAAATGTCAGGAAAATTGTCGGAGACACCGAATCAAAATCTGCGCTTCCCGGAACAATCCGAGGAGATTTTTCCCATGTAAGCTTTGAATACGCGGACAAAAGACAAATTCCTGTAAGAAATGTTATTCATGCCTCAAGCAGCAAAGAAGAAGCTAAAAAAGAAATAGATGTTTGGTTTTCAATTGATGAAATTTATGAATATAAAAGAGCTGACGAACAGCATGTCTTTTAACGTCGCTTTCCCTGGACCCATCTCTCTTGTTTTCTTTTACGTCGCGCATACCGCCAACTACGCGCTCTTCTAAATCTCTTTGGTTTGTTTTTAGCCGACATAAAAAATCCTCAAAAAGACAGATTTTAAATCTTTCGAAAGCTAACCTTCCCAACACCGCTTCCATCAAAACCAAAATTCCAGGGAGCGTGCCCAAACTGAACCAAAACATCGCAACTGCTTTTTGGAATGTCACACGCACCAAAGCAATCACCAAGCCAAATCCTTGGCAAAATTCCTGTCTTCTCCTCAACAAACTCCACAAAAGGAACCGCCCACACCTTCAATCCGTCCGGAAATTGAAACAAAACCTGCTTCCCCTTGAATTTTTTAAGCTTCAAAATAATCTCTTCAAGGTCAACTTCAAATCTTTTCTCCATATCAAAAACCGAGTAAGCCATAAAACAAAATCCCTAAGATGATTTTTTACACCTGCATTTACCAAGAGCCGGACAAAAGACAATGGCAACATTCAAAAGTACAAAAAGAATTGCCGAGCTAATAAAAAGATTTCCTTCAACCCTCAAAAGATACTGGATATAGTAAAGCGAAACAAAAAAAGCCACTTCTGACACAATCCATGAAAAAACCTGCCTTCCCTCCATACCTTAAAATAGGAGAATTAATTTAAAAAACTTCCTACCCCAAAGCTTTTAACTAAAACAAAATAAAAAAATCTATGAAACTCAGACAGCCAATCGTAACAGTAGCAGGCCATGTTGACCATGGCAAAACTTCAATTCTTGACAAAATTAGGGAACTCTCAATTCAGGACAAGGAAGCCGGAGGGATTACGCAAAAAATTTCCTTCACAGTCCTCCCAAGAGAAATAATACAAAAAAAGGCTGGAGATTCACTCAAAAAATTCAACATTCCAATGAATATTCCTGGCATCCTTTTCATTGATACCCCAGGCCACGCAGCATTCACAAACTTAAGAAAGAGGGGGGGCTCTCTTGCCGATATAGCAATCCTTGTAATTGACATAAACGAGGGAATAAAGCCGCAGACATCTGAAGTCCTGCAAATCTTTCGTTCAAACAAGACACCATTCATAATAGCCTTAAACAAAATTGACAATATCCGCGGATGGAAAAAAAGTCCCTCGGGCCTTTCAATAGAATCGGTCCAAAATCAAGCAATAGCCATCCAACAGGAATTCAACGAAAAATACCTAACAATCGTCGGAGCTCTCCAATCATTTGGTTTTGATTCGGAACTCTACTTCAAAATAAAAGACTTTACAAAAAAAGTGGCTATGGTTCCTTGTTCGGCAAAAACAGGCGAGGGAATCTCTGAAATTCTCGCGGTCCTCTACGCGCTATCCCAAAAATATCTCACGGAAAAAATAAAGGTCCACTCAAATGCAAAAGGAGTAATCCTTGAAATCAAAAAAGAAAAGTCTGGAAGCTTCCTTGAATGCATACTCTACGACGGAATTCTAAGCATCAAAGACGAGATAGCAATAGCAACACTAAAAGAGCCGATAATAACGCGAATAAGAAGTTTAAGGGAAGCCCTCCCAAGAAATTCTGGATTCGAAGCAAAGGAGAAAGTAGAAGCCGCTGCAGGCTTGCAAATTCAAATAACCTCAAAAGAAGAAGTCTTGCCAGGGATGCCCTTCCAAAAAATTGACAAAAATTTAGACGAAATAAGAGAAGAATTCAAAAAACAAATCTCAGAAGAAATAAAAACAGATGAAAGCGGAATTGTCGCAAAAGCAGAATCCCTTGGAAGTCTTGAAGCATTTCTTATTCTGCTCAGGCAAAACGGAATAAGAGTGATAAGGGCAGGAATTGGCCCAATAACCAAAAAAGACATCTATACTGCTGCAACACTCCCAGAAGAAGACCGCTTAATTGCCGCATTTAATGTAGAAATTTCTGAAGAAGCAAAAGAAGATTCTTCAAAAATAAAGATAATAAAAAATCAGGTAATCTACAAATTAATTGAAGACATTCTGGAATGGAGGAAAAATAAGGCAAGAGAGATAGAAAAAAGAAAATTAGAAAGCCTCCCAAGCATCGCAAAAATAAGAATTCTTGACTTTGTTTTTAGAAATTCAAATCCTGCAGTATTCGGCATAAAAGTAGAGGCTGGCAAACTCAAACGAGAGGAAAAACTAATTAATTCAGAAGGCGAAAGAATAGGACACATCAAAGAAATCCAAGAAGAAAAAACCGGGATAAAAGAAGCCGAGGCTGGAAAAGAAGTTGCAGTTTCCATGCCCGGGGTAAATTTTGAAAGAAGATTGAAAGTTGGAGAATTCCTCTACACAGACATCTCAGAATCCCAGTTTAGGAAATTTAAGGAATACAAGGATCTTTTAACATCCGAAGAAAAATCCATTCTCCAAGAAATAGCGAAAATAAAACGAAGAGAAAATCCAAGCTGGGGAATATGAGACTGCTTACAATTGACACGGAAACTACCGGACTTCAGCCAGCCATTCACCAGATACTAACTGTCGGACTTCTTGTAATAGAAGTTGAAAAAGACCACCTTAAAATGCTCGAATCTTTGCATATTCCTGTAAAACACAAGTGTTACAGAGCCGATAAAAAAGCTCTAATGGTCAATAGGATTTGTCTTGAAAGGCATCACAAAATCTCAATTGAGCCAAAAATGGCATGTGAAAAAATCTCCCGGTTCATTGAAGAAAATAATTTAGGCTCAACCCCTCTTCTCGGACACAACATAGCATTTGACCTATCATTTCTAACAGAACTATTCAGAAAAGAAAAAAAGAGATATCCTTTTGCCAAAAAATTTTATGATACAATGTTTATCTGGAATGCCCTAAAAAGACAAGGCAGGGTTCCAAGCCACCTAAACAGCACACTCCAAACAATAGCCGAATATTTCAAAATAGACTACTCAAACGCCCACGATGCCCTCTCTGACTGCGAAATAACCTCAACAGCATACCACAAGATGATTCAGTTGCAGGAAACTTTTTGAACAGTGTATGTGCTACAAACAATTTTTTTGCCATCCCTTTCAATCTCTGGTTGAATATCTATAAGTTTCAAATCGCTATACCTACCTGGAAAAAGATAACTAAACTTTCTTTCTTCTCCTGGAAAAAGTTTTTTAGATGGGGGCTGTCCTCCGGGCGGTAAGGGAGGTTCTACAGGTTCCTCTACACCAAACTTTGAGTTGGAGCTGTCACTTACCCTAATAACAAAACCGCTCGTATTAAATCTCCCCTTATTTTTCAAGGTAACTGAAAAACTATGAAAACTCTTGGAACACGTATAATTTGTGATAACAAGGCTTACTCCGTCTGGACACTCCAAGGGCTCCTTAACCTCAACATAAGCCTTAAGCCACTGGTAAACAATTGCTGAAAGAGAAAGAGTTATAGTTATAAGCAAAACATATGAAACCATAATACTTACTGCATACCTATTGGACTGAAACAAAACTCTCATCTTTTGAATCCTTTTGAATTATAAAAATCACTTGCCTGCTTGGTAAAATTTCAAAGGTAAAATTTTGACCGCGAACTGTAACTGTAATATTTTTAACATCCTTTCCGATATAACTGGCGTTCCAAAAATCCCCGCGCTTACCATAATCAAAGGAAACCCTTTTTGAAAGATACCCTGCCCCATTTCTAATCCTAATCGTTCCCTTTATTTTAGCCCTTCCTCCCTTTAACCATCTCCCCCCAGCATATACTCCTTCCCGACCATAATTCCTCAGATACAAAGCACTTTGATTTCCATAAACAACCATAAAGTTAGCCGACGGGTCCTTTTCCCTAATCATCTGCGAAACATTGCCAATAAAGGGTTCAAGAGCCACATTGGCTCCCAAATTTCTATATATCTCATAATCAATAACCTTGCCTGCCTCTTCTTTTACAGTAGACCCAAGATCATAAACTTCCATGGGCTCAGGATTTGCCTTTGCACTATTAATGACGCTTCCAAGACTAATTATAATTGCCGAAATTACGACGCTCGCAAAAAGAAAAAACTGTCCCCTCTTATCCATAAACGTATTAGGCATTGCCTATTTTAAAGCTTTTAGGTATCGCAAAATTAGTTAACATTATAAACTCATGCACATTGTCAAAAAAATGGATTTAAGCATTGTAATCCCAACTTACAACGAAAAAGACAACATAAAAAATATTGTTCAAAAAGTATTATCAGAATTCAAAAAAAACAAAATAAAAGGCGAGTTGATAATAGTAGATGATAATTCTCCAGATGGAACGGGCAAAATTCTGGATAACCTGAAAAAATCTGAAAAAAGATTAATTGTAATCAAAAGAAAAGCAAAGCTTGGACTCTCCTCTGCGGTCCTTGATGGGTGGAAGGTTGCTCGTGGAAATGTCCTTGGAGTTATGGATGCCGACCTGAGCCATCCGCCTGAAAAGATAATAGAACTCTACAACCCCCTAAAAAAAGGAGATGCAAATATTGCAATAGGAAGCCGATACATTCCGGGAGGAAAAATAATCGGTTGGGGAATAAAAAGAAAAATGATGTCAAGAGTTGCAACCCTTCTCTCAAGAGTTTTCACTGAAGTCCGCGACCCTATGAGTGGGTTTTTTCTTGTAAAAAAAGAATGTATTAAAAATGCAGGTCTAAATCCTCGCGGCTTCAAAATACTCTTAGAAGTCTTAATAAAATGCAAATCCCTTAAAATAAAGGAGGTTCCAATCACCTTTACTAACCGCATAAGGGGAAAAAGCAAGGCAGGGATAGGAGAAGTCCTGTCACTTCTTAAAAATCTTGCAGGTTATTTAAAATACAAAAAAACAGTCATAAACGAATTTGTCAAATTCGGAATTGTGGGCACAACAGGGGCAATAATAAACCTCTCCATCTTGTACTTGTTAACTGAAAAATTGGGATTATACTACATCCTCTCTGCAATAATCTCATTTCTCGTGGCAATGTCTTCCAATTTTTTCTTAAACAAGATATGGACTTTCAAAGAAAAAATCAAAATACAAATCAAAAAGAAATATCTAAAATTTGGAGTTGTGAGCACATTTTCTCTTTTGGTGAATTTAACTTTTCTATACATATTTACTGAAGTTTTCGGAATCTATTACCTAATCTCGCAGGCAATAGCAATAGCAATAGCGTGGTTGCTCAATTTCATTGGAAATAAAATCTGGACATTTCAAAATAACTAAAAATTAAGATGAAAAAAGAATCAAAAATATTAATCATTCTCTTCTTAATGTCTTTTGTAATAAGATTTGTTTTTATTCTCTCAACACCACTGAAAATCTGGGATGAAACAGTCTACTCAAATCTTGGTTACGACTTATCAAAAGACCCCTTTGATTACTCGGTTTCAAAAAACGGTTGGAGTGACTTTATCCCTTCAAGTGACAAATTATATGCCTGGCCAAGAATGGGCTTTAGGGCGCCGGCCCTTCCTTACGCAATCGCACTCCTCTATACATTTGGAATAGGAAACTTCTCGGATATTTTCATATCACTAATTGGAGCTGCGTCTGTCTGCTTAGTTTATGTTCTTGGAAAAGAAATGTTTGGAAAAGAAGCCGCAATCTACTCCGCCCTGTTCTTTTCCTTAATCCCCCTACATGTATTGAATAGTTCAAAAATTATGACGGAAGCCCCCTTTACATTTTTCGTCATTCTAACATTTATTAGCTTTTGGAAGGGATACGAAAAAAACGACAACAAAAACAAAATTCTTTTTGGATTTTTCCTCTCTTTATCCCTTTTGTCAAGATACACTGCCCTCTGGATTATGCCAGTATTTCCTCTATACTTCCTAATAAGAGATTCCTCACTTAAATTTCTAAGGGACAAATACTTATGGTATTCCGTTGCAATATTCTTCATAACCCTAAGTCCGTGGCTTCTCTATGGGGTCTTTGAGTATCAAAACCCTATTGGCCCCTTTATTCATGGGGCAAAGGCGGCATCTTACTGGGGGGGCTCACAACCACCTTACTTTTTCTTAATTTATTGGGTACCTATGTTTTCCTTGACTGGATTAATCTTTCTTACATCCCTAATCTACATCCCATTAAAAAGATTATACAAAAAAGAAATACTGCTTCTAATAATCTGGACAATACTCTTTATTGGGATTGCAAGTCTGATTCCCCACAAGGAAGGGCGATTCATAATTGCAGCCGCCCCGCCAATATCCCTAATCTCTGGATATGTAACAACGCAAGCTGGCAAATACAAGAAACCAATTATAGCCCTAACAATAATTGCAAGTATTGTAATCCTTTCATTAAATTTTTACACAACCTACAAAAACTCTTACACCCCGACAAACATTTGCTTTCTTAAGGGAAACGAGTTCCTAAAAAACCAAGAAAGGGAAATAATCTTAACCGACGAGTCAAGCATAGTTTACCATTATACAAAAAAAATAACACGCTTCTATCCACGACCATTAAATATCAGCTCGTTAAAAAAAATAAAGGACCAAAACCCTGGAAAAAAAGTTCTTGTATTCTTCACAGATTTTGACATGCCCCTAAACAGAAAAGAAAATTTAGAATTCAAGAAAAGTCTTGACAAAAACCTGTTAAAGATTTGGGGATGTGGCAAACCAGAAGAAAGGGCTGCAATTTATGAACTCTGACAACACTCAGTTGGAGCATTTTACCTAAGCCCTGTCACAATTAGCTGATAAACCTTTCCAAAAATCCTTAAACAACAAATTTAAAAACAAGGAAGCAATAAATAGAAGATGAGAAAAGCCCTCTCACCCGTGCTTGCAACAGTCTTCTTGGTTCTCTTTGTGATGATCTTAGGAGTAATTATCTATCTTTGGGCTCAGGGCTTTCTTGAAGAACATCTGGAAAAATTCGGCAGACCAATAGACAGCCTGTGTTCAGAAATAAAATTTGATGCAAAAAAAGTCGCAGGTCAAAAAAATCAAATAGAAATTACTAACCGCGGCAACATAGACATCTTTAAGTTCTCAATAAAAATAGAAAAAGACGGAGACACGAAATTTGAAGATTTTGAATATTCTGCTCCGGCAAGGGGCTCAGCAAGGGGAGATTTCGGAATAATCGGCAAGAAAGCAACAATCTATCCAGTAATAATCGGAAAATCGGGCTCAAAAAACAAGATTTACACATGCATAAACAACGGAAAAACTATCAACCTGTAAAGCAGAACAAAAACTAACAAAGCATATCGCCAGTTTCAACTCCCTAAATAATTATTATTCCTGCTGCAAAAGTAGCAGCCATTTGTTGATAAAAGGCAGAACGCAACGGGCATAAATAGAGAAAAGTTTAAAAATGATACATGTTTAAAGCTAATATGAACAAAAGAGGTATATCGGCAATTGTTGCAACAGTCCTCATAATTCTTATAACTGTTGCGGCAGTAGCAATTGTCTGGTCTGTTATAATCCCCCTTATAAACAATTCAATAAAGGGCAGTTCTGTTTGCTTCGATGCATCAACCTCTCTTACAATAATCGGAGGATCTAAAACTTGCAAAACAAAGGATAATGTGTCCATAACAATTTCCCGCTCATCAAGAGACTTCAAGTTAGAAGATATACAGATCCAGCTAATAAAGTCAGATGGGGACTCCATATCAGTTAATGCAAAAAATCTATCAATAAAAAAAGGTCTCCCTGGAATAAATGAACAAAGAGTATTCATAATTAACAAAACAGACGTAGGAAAAACCACCGACCTTAACAGTATTCAATCCGTAAAATTTGCACCCATAGTCATTACAAGCGATGGAGAAAAAAAGACATGTGATGCTTCTGCTGGGAAGGCAGTTCCCTCCTGTCAGTAATCTTTTATACCCCTTATTCTTTTAAGATTAATGAAAAAAGGGATTTCGCCGCTGGTTGCCACTTCTTTCCTGATAGTAATTGTAATGATAATTGCAACGATTATCTGGTTCTTTCTTTCTGCAAAATTTGGCCTTGAAGCCCGTCTTGCTTATGAATGCAAAAAGGCGTCAAACCAGTTAAAACTCGTTGACACCTGCAAATACTCTAAGGTAGGCACCAGAGCAGAAAACATCTCGGTCATAATAGAAAGAAAACCAACAGAAGAGGCGGCTTCCATAAAAGACATTCAGCTGATAGCAAGAACCAAACTAAACGAAAAGTTTTCGGCAAGAATTGCACCCCTCTACGGAAAACAATCAATCCCCAAAGTTGGAAAAAGAAAAAGATACGACATAAATGTCTCGGGATTAATCCTTTACTTGACTCACTTAGGAATCGCTCCAATAATCGAAATTGAAGGAAAAGAAAGAATATGCAACATCCAAGATGAACAAAGGATATGCTGGTGTGAAAATTTCATAAAAGAAGTAGAAAACGTAAACAAATCAATTGCTGCATACCTTAGAAGATGCCAAAAGCCAAAAGGCGATCCGCTAAAGGGTAAGTGGAGCTAAAGGGTAAGTGGAAAACTGCCCCACCATCCGGCACACAATGATGAGCAAAGATGAAGTTAAATATATAAATCACTAAACATAACAAATCACATGAAAAGGGGGCAGGTTTGGGTTGAAACGGTCATCTATACACTTATTGGTCTTGCGATAATTGGTATTGTCTTGGCGCTTGTAAAACCAAAGATAGATGAAAAAAAGGACATAGCAGCAATTGAACAGGCAATAGATTCTCTAAACATCCTTGACTCAAAAATCTTTGAAATCCAAACAATTCCAGGGAATAAAAGGGTAGTTACATTGAAAATTGGAAAAGGAGATCTCCTAATAGATGCTGAAAACGACGCTATAACATGGGAGCTGGAGTCAAATACACAATATAGCGAAGTAGGGAGTATAATAAAGATAGGTGACTTAAACGTCTTAACAAAAATAGATGGTAATCTCTGGAAAGTTTACATACAGGCAAACTACTCATCAATAAACCTAACATACAATGGAGTTGACAAAACAACCCAGGTCCTAAGCGCTGCAAAAAACCCTTACAAGATTACCCTTGAAAATGTCGGAAAACAAAATAGAAAAACGGTAATTGACATTGGAGGTTTCTGATGGGAGATGTAAAGATTAACCTTAATCCAAAAAAACCACAGCTAACTCCGCTGTCGGATAAAACAAAGATAAATCTTCGTTACATGGTAATTGAACCATTTGTTTCAATTCACATCCACTGGGAACCAAAATCAGGCGAACTGATCTACGAAGTAGAAGAACCCTTAATGGATGAAGAGGATGTAAAAAACCTCGAAAGTATAGAAAATTCTATGAGAGAAATCGTAAGCATCAACATGCTCCAGGAAAAAAGAACAATAGAAAGCCTCTTAGATTATGTTGAAAAAACCGCAAAACTCATCATATCAGAATTAGGATTAGAGATTGAAGAAGAAAAATTCCCAAAAATAATTTACTATCTTTATCGAGACTTCATAGGCTTAAACGAAATAGAACCAATGATGCAGGACTGCTTCATAGAAGACATTGAATGCAACGGCGTAGGGGAGCCAATTTACATTGTCCACAGAATCTTCAGAAACCTGAAAACAAATGTAAAATTTACTTCAATAGAATCCCTTTCAAGCTTTGTTGAAAAAATGGCTCAAAAGGCAGGACGCTATATTTCCTATGCAAGTCCAATTCTCGATGGCAGTCTGCCAGATGGCTCGCGTGTAAACGCAACATATACAAAAGATATAACTTCTAAGGGCCCAACATTCACAATAAGAAAATTTACAAAAACACCTTGGACACCTACGCAATTGCTCGGTTTCCGCGAACTCTCCCCGGAAATGCTTGCTTATTTCTGGATTCTCTTGGAATATCAGTCCAACATAATGATTATCGGTGGGACAGCTTCTGGAAAAACCACGCTCTTAAACGCAATTGCTTTCTTCATACCTCCTGAAAAAAGAGTAGTTTCAATTGAAGACACAAGAGAACTAAACTTGCCAAGAGAAAACTGGCTACCCTCCGTAGTTCGCACAGGGCTAACATCTACGGGCGTTGGTGAAGTAGACATGTTTAGCTTGCTCCGCGGTTCATTCCGCCAAAATCCAGACTATGTAATCGTTGGAGAAGTTAGAGGAAAAGAAGCCTCTGTTCTCTTCCAGGGAATGGCATCCGGGCACGCATCAATTTCAACTATGCACGCAGATTCTGTTGAAGCTGTAATAAGAAGACTCGAAACGCCTCCAATAAATTTAAGCCCGATGCTCGTAAATAGTCTCGACGCTGTTGCAATAATGGCTCACGCAATAGTCAAAGGACATGAAACAAGACGCTTAAGGGAAATATCTGAAGTAGTCCAAATACTGCCCGACGGGACAGCGACAACAAACACTCCTTTTATCTGGGACCCTGCAACAGACACGTTCAGATTTCAGGCAAAAAGCGCTGTTTTCACAAAAATCTCAAGAAAATATGGGATTAATCTGAGAAGTCTTGAAGACGAATTCCAAAAAAGAGCAAAATACCTGAGAGCTCTCTTCAGATACAAGATACTAAGTTACGAGACAGTCCAAAAATACATAAATGCCTACCAAAAAAATCCCGTTGGCATGCTTAAAAAATTCGGCATATACTAATGGCGAATCTTCATATAGGATTCCCTTATCCTTTCCCTTTCAGCTTCTACAAGGCGCTCAACCTCTTCGTAATCTGAACCAACAGCAATAATTCTTGCAAGATCATGCGGCACATCAAAGCCTGGAAGAAAAGTTCCCCTTTCTGGAAAATTCAAAACAGAACTACGGGCTCCTCTGCCATCAAAAATAGACCTATCATCGTAGATGGGGTCAATATCTTTTGTAATCTTGGCCCTTCCATAGGTCTTAAAAATCCTCATAGCCCAACAGATATTCTTATCAGGCTCCCATAAATCCTCCTCGCCAATCTCCATGCCAAGACTAGCATAAAGCTCCATTTCAGAAATTGAGAGTCTATTAGATGGTCTGTTAGCCTCAAGACTTGCAACAAGAATTGATGTTGACCGATTTTTTCGTGCATTAATCTCACTAAAAAGAACCCTTCCGTCCTCTGTTACAATCCAATCAAAGCCACAAAAACCAACATAGCCCTCCTTTCGCATAACCTCTGCAAGTTTAATGCTTGCCTTTCTTATCTCCTCCTTTGAACGAGAATCAATTCTTGAAGGAAAAATATTTCCAAAATAATTGACATCTCTTACAATTATCTGGTCACTAAGTCCGAGATAATAAACTCTATCCCTTGAAATCAACACCTGTGAATTGGGTGAAGCAATTTTTCTTTCCCAAGCAGTCATCAAAAAAGGAGGTGAAGCTTCAAAATCGGAAATCTCCTCGAGATTCCTAAGATGTTTGGCAGACCTCCCACCGGCACCGCGAACAGCAGTCATAAACACCCCGTCTTCCGAATTAGAAAAAACATTCCTAAAATTATCCATTGCCTCTTCAAAGGAATTCGCAACAACTCCGTAAGGCACACCAATCCCAAGTTCCCTTGCCAAATTATATGAAAAAATCTTGTTTGAATACTTTCGTGCAAGATTCCCATCTGCCCCAAGAACAAAAAACCCGAGTTCGCGAAGCTTCTCTATCGTAGGAGTCGTAGAATAGGAATTAAAAACTATCTTCCTGCCGTCACGAATGTCTTCAAGCTTACGGCTAACCTCCCGTTTAAAACTTTCCGCAGAATCTTTCCATTTAAAGTCTATCTTTTCTCCACGCAACGGACAATCACCCCCTGACTCAACAACCAACCGATGCAAACAGCCTTCGCTTAAGGGAAGACTCATACGGCTCCGAGTAAAACCACCATAAGCAACCTCAACCCTTTTAAGAGACCTATCTGCATAATTCCCCCCATTAACTGTAACAATTAAATCTGGAAAGCCAATGTCGCAGGTAAGGCTGCCTATATGGGTTGGATCCTTTCCCATCGCAATAAGGCAGTATTCACTTTCAAGGGACATCGCAGTAAAAAGATTTTTAAACTTAAAAATTTTTCCGAAAAAATGAAAGCAGACCTCCCATACTACTGGTGTCGCGATAGCATAGACCGCAACATAATTCTAAACGAAGCAGCAAGAAGGGGAATAGAAATAGAACCATTTCCACAAAGCCAAGGATACTTTCTATTAACATTTAAGGGCCACAAAGAAATTCTGGGTTATTTAAACACAAGTTCTCTTGGATGGCTCGCAGGCAGAATTTCAAAAAATAAAAGACATACAAAATGGCTTTTAAGAAAAGAGGGGGTAAAAACCCCAATAGGGGACGCATTCAAGAAGGGAGAAGAGGGCAAAATATCCGATTGGGTAGCTGAAAAAAAAGTTATAGTAAAACCAAACAAAGGGGCTTGCGGAAAAAATGTTTATCTATGTAAAGATGCCTACGAAGCCATTCAGGCAGCAAAAGAAATCTGGAACTCCGGAAGTCCAGCGGCATTGGTAGAGGAGTTTTTTCCTGGAAAAGAGTACCGAGTTTTTGCAACAAGGGAAGGCTTTGTTGCTGTATGCAACCGCGTTCCCGCAAATGTCATCGGAGATGGTCGCTCAACAATAGAAGATTTGGTAGAAGAAAAAAACAAGGATAGGGGCCCTCCTGAGGAGCATTATGTTTGGCTTCCAATAAAAATTGATAATGTTGTAATTGAATTTTTAGAATCTCGGGGAAAAAACTTGAAATATGTTCCAAAAGAAGGGGAACAGGTTTTCCTGCGGGCAAACAGCAATTTATCAACCGGCGGAGACTCAATCACAATACCGCGAGAATCTCTCGATAAAAAAGTAGAAGATATCGCAATGAGATGTCTTTTTGCAGTGCCGGGAATGGCATACGCTGGAATTGACCTTATCTGCGAAGACATAAGAGGCTTTGACGACTACCGAGTAATTGAGATAAATAAATCTCCGGGAATGACTAACCACCATTACCCAAATTTCGGAGAGCCTCAAAATGCCGCAGGCGCCCTCATCGACCAAATCTTTCCAGAAACAAGAGGATTGTAGATTTAAATCCTCAACATTAATAAATGCCACTCACCTCTTTTTTTAATGGTTGACCTGCTATTTGTTGAACATCTGATAGACTCAATGTATTCTGCAACAATAAAACTTGAAAAGGCAATCAAGGAAAACCGGCCAGAAGAGATAAGCAAGTTAAGAACAATGATATTTCACCTCCAACAAAACCTTGACAAGGTTACAAAAATCTAAAAATGCTTGAAAATATAAAGGAAAATTTAAGGCAGGAAAAATTGCTAATTGAGAAAGCAAGAGTTCTAAGAAAGGCTATGCTTCAAAATCCTGAAAAAAAACAAATTTACAAAAAAAGCATCATAGCAATCCTCAACCAGATAAACCTCCTAAACAGAGCCTTGCCAGAATTGTTAAAAGAAACCTCCCCCTTAAAAACAATACAAAGAAAAAATCCAGTTCAGATAACTCACAAAACACCTGAGAAAAAAAGAGTTATCACAATAAATCGCGAAGATAAAAAGCGGTATCTCGAAGAGCTTCGGTTATCAGAAGAAGGGCTGGCAGCCATAAGAAAGTCGCATCAGGAAGAAAAAATTGTCCAGACAAAACCAAATGAATTTGCAAGACTCTCCAATAAGGTTTTTAGACGATACTCAGAAAAGTTAGCGCCAAAGATGAAAAATCTGGCAGAGGACCTAAAACGCGGAAATGTTCCATTTCTTCTCTCAACCTATATTTCAATGGCGATAATGTCAACACTTATAAGCTTCATCACAGGAGCATTAATCTTCGTAACACTTGTCATAGCCGACCCATCAAAAGTAATTCTCTTCTGGATTCCAATTGTCTTGCCACTCATAACCCTCTTTTTGTTCTACATCTATCCAGCAAGCGAAGCCTCTTCGTCTAAAAAAAGAATCTCTCAAGAACTTCCTTTCGTTGCAATACATATGGCCGCTATCGCCGGTTCGGATATAGAACCATCAAAAATATTTAGAATCATTGCCGAATCAAAGGAGTACCCCAGCATAGGAGCAGAACTAAAAAAAGTCCTTTCACAAGTAGAAATATACGGTTATGATCTTGTAACATCCCTTAAAAATGTGGCAAGGCTCACATCAAACGAAAAATTAGCAGAGCTTTTTAATGGACTTGCAACAAATATCAGCACAGGAGGGGAACTAAAAGATTACCTCGAAAAAAAGGCTGAAACCTTTCTTATGGACTACAAACTCGAAAGAAAAAGATACACCGACCTTGCAGGAACTTTTATGGATATCTACATCTCCATCTTAATCGCAGCACCACTAATCCTGATGATGGTCTTCATAGTTATGAATATATCTGGCTTAACCATTGCTGGCCTTGGAATAAACACGCTACTTGCAATAAGCATCGCTGCAATAGTCCTTGTAAATGTCATATTCCTCGTCATCCTCTCAATAAAACAACCAAAGATATAATGGCAAAACTAAGATACTTGGCAGGAATTCTGATTCTCCTTGCAGCAGTCGCTGTAGAATTTTTCACAATAAGTCAGAAGAATACAAGAACTTTTATCATTGTGATAACCATCATTCTTTCTTCTCTGCCCTTCATAATTTCAATTATCATTTCTCAAAAACGGCAAACGGAAAAAGAAGAAAGATTCCTTGAATTCTCGCGTGACCTTGTGGAAAGCACAAAATCCGGAACCCCTATTGTCAAAGCAATACTAAATGTTCAAAAAAAGGACTACGGCACCCTAACGCCCCACATACAAAAACTTGCAAGCCAGCTAACTCTTGGAATAACACTAAACGATGCACTCCAAACCCTTGCAAGGGAATCAGGAAGCCGAGTTATAGCAAGAGCCGTAGCCCTTATATCCGAAGCTGAAAGAGCCGGGGGAAAAATTGAAACCATCCTTGAGTCAGTCGCAAATTCCGTAAATCAAATAGAATCCCTAAAAAAAGAAAGAAAATCTTCTATCGCAAACCTGATAACTCAAGGTTACATCATCTTCATTGTTTTCATAATAATCATGTTAATCCTTGAATTCAAAATTCTACCGCTTGTATCCGATGTAACCGCTCCGTCAGACAACATCAAAATAAAAGCGCGCCCACTCGCACCACAGGATTTTTCAAAGCCGCTTTTCATAATGCTAATTATTCAATCACTGTTCGCAGGAATTGTAATCGGCAAAATATCCGAAGGCTCCATTAAATACGGAATAAAGCATTCTTTTATCCTATTGTCCCTAACTCTCCTTGTCAAAACAGGGGCAAATGCCTTCTTCGGATAATCAAGAAAACTTATAAACAAATTAATCCTAAAACCCATATGAAAAAGGGGTCATCTCATATTGAAATTGTAATGGCTTTCATATTTTTCATAGCTTTCGTCGCTTTCACTTTCTCAATTGTTCGCCCCTACAATCCAAAACAGATGACTGGTTCAGCTCTTCTAACCCTTGAAAAATCTCTAATCAAAAAAACAGAAGTAAACCTCTCTTCATACTTCTTAAAGTCAACATTATCTGATCCGAGAAGACAATGCTCAATAACACCAATACCCGAGACAATAAAGATAAATAAGGAATCTAATTCATTCACAACAACCTATCCAAATGAAGCCCATATTGATTCAAAAATTAGTGGTAGAAAACTCTTTGTAAAAAAGAGCAAAAAGAGCAATTACTACAACGTAAGAATATCCGAAGAATTTGCCCCTCAAAAACCCGCCGCGTGCATAAATGCTGACTCTTATTATATAGGGGGCATAAATGAAAAAAAAGTCGCATCAAACAAATCCCTCTCGGAATTAACCAACAAATACCGCACCAAATATGAAAAATTAAAAGAAGAATTGGGCATACCTCAGAAATACGATTTCTCAATAATCTCGCCAGACATGCCGCAGTTCAATATGAAAAAGTCGCCCCCGCAGACAGCCGAAGTTTATTCAAAAACAATTGTTTTAGAAATCTTAAATGAAAAAGGGGAAATAAAAAACGCAAGGTTCCAGCTAAGAGTATGGTAGGCAAAAGAGGATGGCTAAGGATAATGGAAGCAACAATTGCGATAATGATAATAACCGGAGTCCTCCTGATAGCCCACATAAACAAACCAAATCAACCAAACAAAGCAACAGAGTTTATCCTTCAAACAGAAAGAAAGATTCTAAAAGACATAAGAACAAATTCTACCCTTCGCAAATACTCCCTTGATAAAAATGAAAAAAAACTTAAAGATTACGCAGAAAAAATAATGCCAGGCTCTACAGCAGTTGAGGTGCGTATTTGCGAAGCTGACAGGCCGTGCAAACCAAAAAACAAAGCCTTCATAATAGGAAGCAGGGAACGTGAAGTAATTGCTGAAGAAACCTTAATTTCGTCAAACCTTACCCTCTTTGCTCCAAAAAAAGTCAAAATTTTTGCATACCAGAGAAGATAATGGCATTTGACATAATTATCGGAAGAGATGCAAGTGACAAAAAAAACTTCGGAAAGCGCGGCCTTGCCTTCATCGGAAAAAGCTATGTAAAGATGGGCAATTATACTTCACTCTCAAACAAAATATTTCTTGACATAGCAAGAACTCACGTCATCCTAATTTCTGGAAAACGTGGTAGCGGAAAATCGTATACCATAGGAACTATAGCAGAAGCCCTAAGCGACCTTGGAAGCGAAGAATCTGGAAACATTGCCTCTTTAATTTTTGACACTATGGGAATCTTTTGGACGATGAAGTTCAAAAACGAAAAAGACAAAAACCTCTTAGCAGAGTGGGAGCTAAAACCAAAAAACCTGCCAATAGAAGTTTTCTCACCTTTTGGTTACTTAAAAGAGTATCAACAGGCAGGAATAAGTGTGGACAAAGAGTTTGCAATAAAAATCTCAGACCTCGAAGCATCAGACTGGATAAGCCTTTTCAACCTAAACTTTACAGAGCCAACAGCTGTCCTAATAGAAGAAGTTATAACAAAGTTAAAAGAAAAAGAAAGCTTCAATTTTGGTGATATTTTCTCTGAAATTCAGGAAACAAAAAACACAAGCCAGGATACAAAGAATGCCTGCATTGCACTTTTTCAAGCCGCAAAAACTTGGAAAATTTTTGATGAAAAAAAAGGGACTCCAATAGATGAACTAATATCTGCCGGCAAAACCTCAGTAATTGACCTTTCTATGTATGCTTCTGTGGGCTCGTTTAATATCCGCGGCCTTGTAATTAGCCTTGTCTCAAAAAAATTATTCACAAGAAGAATGGAAGAAAGAAAAAAAGAAGAAATACAATCCATCCAACACGGCATCAATTACGAAAGATACACCATAAGACGAAAACTCCCTCTTGTCTGGATTTTTATTGATGAGGCACATGAATTCCTACCCCTAAATGGAAAAACACCTGCAACAGATGCCTTAGTTCAACTGCTAAGAGAAGGTCGCCAGCCTGGAATTTCCCTTGTCCTTGCAACACAGCAACCTGGAAAAATTCACACAGATGCAATGACTCAGTCAGATATTGTAATCTCCCACAGGGTAACTGCAAAACCAGACGTAGAGGCACTCAACTCAATTTCACAATCCTATCTTTACGAAAGTATAGTTGATAAAATAAACCAGCTGCCAAAACTAAAAGGTTCTGCTATAATCCTTGATGACAACTCAGAAAGGATATACCCTGTAAGAATTAGGCCACGTTTCACATGGCACGGGGGCGAGTCTCCTGCTGCAATAAAAAGGTCAGAAGAATAACTCCTATCTTACAACAAAGCTTGCTCTTACCCTAAACCTCTTATACCCAATATCTCCTGCCGTTTTCAAATTGAGGTCTTTAACCCTACCTCCAATCTCCCTTTTTATCTCTTCTTCTACACTTTTTTTATCTCCAAAACCATGATAAAAAATCTTCGTTCCTTTTTTTGAAAGCTTCAAAGCAGTTTTCAAGAAAGTCTCTTTAATGTTTGGCCGCGGCATCACTATGAAGTCAAATTTTCCAAGCTTCTTTTTCGGCAAATCCCTTGCATCACCTTCCACAAATTCAATAAAATCCAAGACCTTATTAAGCTTGGCATTCCTTTTTGCAGCTAAAAAAGCATCGGGATTAAGCTCATTTAAAAAAATCCTCAATTTTTTCTTTCTTGCTTTTGCCATCTTAGCTAAAACTATCGGGTAAGGGCCGACGCCTGCAAACATTACAAGAACACGAAAAGATTTTTTCTTCGATCCCAAAATCTCGCGGCTTATTTCAAGACGTTCATTTGAAAGCCGTGGAGAAAAATACGTCTTGTCCACATTAAACTCAAAAATACATCCACTCTCCTTATAACGCGCAACATTGGTTCTCTCTCCTGCAAGGTGCTTCAACTTAGGCACCCTCAGTTCTCCAGAAAAGCCCTCCACTTTTTCCAAGACCGTCCGAACATTCCGATTATGTCTTAAAAACCTCCATGCAAGAAATTTCTTCTTTAAAAGCCACATCCCCCTTGGAAATTTCAAAATAGCAATGTTTCCTAAAATGTCTTGGGGAATTTTTCTCATAAAAAAGAAAAAAACTCGTCCTATAAAAGACTATCTTTTCAAATGAAGCCTGTAATAGCCAACAAAAATTGAAACCAAAAGAGCGATTCCAATAAAAAGTGCTCTTTGAGCATAACTTACAACTGACCACCCCTTGCTCGCTCCCAAGATGACATACCAAAACCCGGCAATTAAAAGGCTAAAATATATCCAAGCAGGGCCACCAATAGCAGATAAAAGGATTAAAACAATGCCAATAGAAACATAGATATAAAACCGTTCAGTCAAAAAAGGTTCCATTTCCTCCTTTTCAAAACGGTCATAACATTTCGGGCTTTGCGGTTCAAGATTTTTTTTCTTACAAAAATTATCGTGATAACCATCTTTTTCTTGCGGATTGCTATGAACCGCTTCAACGACAAGATAAAGAAAAAGGATTAATACTATAGAAACTCCAATGGTCATAATAACAGAGAGAATTTTCCGGCCCATATCACTTTCCATACCTATCACAACCAGAAATCATTTATAAAGTTAACTATAAGGGTCAAATTCCTCTTTCTTCTCGACTTTATTTTTTTGAAATTCTTTTTTTGGAACCGGTTTACCCCCAACAACACGGCTTGAAGAAAAAACAGCCGGGACTTCCTTAACAGTCGGCCTTCGCACAAGAGGTTGTATCTGACTTTTCTTTGGTTGAGGACTAACAAGAGAAGATGTTGGCTTTTGGATTGGTCCTTGGACAGGCGGTCTTTGGATTGGTTTTTGGAAGGGTGGATTTTGCGCCGGTTTTTGGACAGGTTTTTGTTGGACAGGAACATTTCTTTTAATAGCAATACCTGCATAATTTGCCGGATGAGCATAATTTACTGCAGTCTTATAATCCCGATTTGAAAGTCCCCCAGATTCTGCCACAGATTTTTGAGCGGGTTGTTGTATTTGTGGTTTCGTTTCAGAAACTGGCCTTCTTGCTGTAATCGGAACCCCTTTTAGGGTCCGTCCAATCGGAACATTGGGTTTTTGAACGGGTTTGATACTTGCCGGCAACTGAGTTTGTTTTTGCAACGTTGTAGGCGCCCTAACCTGCCGGGGGGGCTGACTTGCAGGCAGCCTAAGCCTATAAGACCTTGGAACATATGTGTTAAAAGCCCCCACTGGAACAGGCCTTGTTGTGCTCACCGGACTTGAAGGCTTTACTTCCGCAGGCTTTACGGGCGATTCTTCTCCTTCTCTTTTCCGCTTTAACTCATAAAAATATCCAAAAGCAATAGAAAAAATAACTCCGATAAGCAGAACCCAGAACCCAAGTTTAGCTGGAACAAACTCTCCAACAGTTTTTTCAGTCTTACCCTCATCTTTTGGAATCTCTTCACTGACTGGAGGGGTGGTTTCGTTTACGCCTGGTTGTCTTATCTTCTCTCTATAAAAAATTGCATATTTCCTTGTCTTGGTAAAGTTAAGTTCAATAACAAAGTCGTCTCCGGAAAGTCTATCAATATTTACTCTTGCAAGTTGGCTAACCCCAACCTCTTTTGAGATTCCAAGATTCTTAAAGTAAAATGTTGCGCCCTTATCTGAAACCTTCCTTACAACCAGCAAATATTCTTTTCC
>RFLO01000042.1 GCA_003693875.1 Candidatus Pacearchaeota archaeon
GTTAGGTGATGATTTTAAGGAAAAAGATATTTTTGAAATTGATTTGGAAAATATTTCTTATTTAGATGCTGGTTTGAAAAGGAATTTTTCAGAAAATGAATTTATTGAGTATGCTGAGAATTTTGCAATAGAGTATGATGCTCATTCTTTTGTTTAGTTTTAGATTTATTGGTTTTTTAGAGATTTTTGTTTTTTTTTTAAAATTGCCATATATTTAGTTTTCAGCCTTTCTAATGGGCTTTTAGAATTGGAATTTATTTGAGCCGGCGCGAGCCGGTTTTTAGTTTTTAGTATTTAAAATAATTTTGGTTTGGTTTTTAAATTTATGAGTTGTGTTAATTGTTTTTTAGGCTTTATTTTTGTAATGATTTTTAAATTTTTTTTGGGAAATTTTATTTGATTTTTAAAGTTTTTGTAAGTTGAATTTTCATAATACAAAAAGCTTTATAAAGCGTTTAACATTATTTTTTAGTATGCCGCCAGCAAGGTGTTGGTGTTAATTGTGGGCCTGTAGCTCAGTCCGGTAGAGCACCGCCCTTGCAAGGCGGGGGCCGCGGGTTCAAATCCCGCCGGGTCCATTGAGTGCAACTATGAAACATAGTTTCATAGTGAAGAACTGAGAAAGTCTTTTTGACTTTTAATGAGGTTAAGTATATTGTCTTTACTTTCTGCTTTAAGTTATGACTTAAAGTATGTAAATAATTTCCTACAGGAATTTTCTTTCCTAAGAAAGTAAACAATTTAATCTAATATGTGGATGACTTGGCTTGTGTAGCGATGAAGGGCGTGGTAAGCTACGATAATCGCAAGGTAGGAGCATACTTCCTTTGAACTTGCGGTTCCTGAATTGGACTACCTAATTATTCGCTAAGCGAAGGCGTCACTTGGGGAACTGAAACATCTTAGTACCCAAAGGAAAAGAAATCAATTGAGATTCTGTTAGTAACGGCGAGTGAAAGCAGAACAGGTCAAACTGAATCAAAATTAGTAATAATTTTGAGATGTGGTGTTTGGAGCTTCTTTTAGGCCTATTTAGTTAGGGTGAATATCTTGGAAAATTTAACCTTAGAGGGTGATAGTCCCGTAACTTTAACTAATTAGGTCTTTGGAGATTTCCAGAGTATTGTCTATTGGAAATTAGGCAAGAATGTGGGGGGCACTAACCTCCAAACCTAAATATAACACAAGACCGATAGCGAACAGTACCGTGAGGGAATGTTGAAAAGCAGCCTTAATAGGTTGTGAAAAGATCTGAAACATATTAGAGATAGGATGATGCGGCTTTAAGGAGTTGCATCGTACGTTCTGAATAACGGGCCAGGGAGTTGATTTTTATGGCGAGACGAAAGTCGAAGGGAAACCGAGTTGCCGCAATTTTTGAGGGCAAGGGTGTTAATAGCGCCTAAGTCATAGGAATCAAACCCGAAACTAGATGATCTATACCTGGACAGGTTGAAGCGGAGGTAAAACTTCGTGGAGGACCGAAGCGTAACAGCGTCTATTTGTTCGCGTGATCTGGGTATAGGGGTGAAAAGCCAATCGAATCTAGTGATAGCTGGTTCCAGTCAAAATTGGCCTTAGTCAAGTCTCTGTAGAGAAGGTTATCAAGGTAGAGCTACTGATTAGTGTTTTGGGGGACTTCGTGTCCTTCATGCATTAGTCAAACTCCGAATTTGATAACTTCGTAGAAGCAGGGAAACGGGTCTGCGTGGGGTAAACTTGCAGACCGTGAGGGGAACAACCCAGACTATAGTTAAGGCCCCTAAATGTCAATTAAGTGATAAAGGGTAAAGGGTGTGAGTATTCGAAGACAAAGAGGAGGTTTGCTTAGAAGCAGCAATCCTTTAAAGAGTGCGTAACAGCTCACTCTTCGAGAGTACTTGCCCCGAAAATAATCGGGTCTAAATTGACTGCCGATACTATAGTTCATGAGCACGGCTCATGTAAGGTAGACTGGTGACGCGCAAGGGTAGAAGCTAGCTTTCAAGAGCTGGTGGACCTTGTGGGTATAAGAATCCTGGCGGTAGTAGGAAATTAGCGGTGTGAGAGTCACCGTGGACGAAAGGGCAAGGGTTCCTTCTCAATGTAAATCAGAGAAGGGTTAGTCATTCCTAATCTTCATCCTAATTGGACTTGAAGAGAAAGGGAAACAGGTTAATATTCCTGTACTATTTGGATAGACGTGGCAACACAACTATTATTTTGGACGCTTTGGGCTAGTTGCACCTAAGCTTGCTTAGGCTAAGAAGTATAAAACTATGGAGTGTGGTAATCACGAGAAGTAGTTTAAACTTCGAATGGTAATTTGCGATGATGCCTAGAGCCCTTGAAAACAAAATAATAGCGATTCCAAATAAATGTACCCACAACCGGCACAGGTGCCCCTAGGTGTGAAACCTAAGTCCTGTAAGGTTAATCTTCGTAAGGGAATTCGGCAAATTAGCCACAAATCTTCGGTATAAGTGGTCCCTGAACTATTTAATTATTGGGTAGCTTCAGGGTGCAATAGCAAAGACGGTCCGACTGTTTAATTAAAACATAGCCAGCTGCTAGTCAGTAATGATGTGTATAGCTGGTGAAGTCTGCCCACTGCCAGTAACTAAAACCCTCTTTCAAGGGGGCCAAGGTCTGGTAAAGGGCGGGGATAACTATGATCCTCTTAAGGTAGCGAAATGCCTTGCCGTTTAAATGACGGCTTGCATGAATGGCGTAACGAGATTGTCACTGTCCCTACGAAGAGCCTTCTGAACACACTTTCCCGGTGCAAAAGCCGGGGACTCCAAGTGGGAAGTAAAGACCCCGTTGAACTTTACTGCAGCCTGCCATTGTGAATAATCTTATAATGTAACAAGGAGCTTCGGCGCCAAGGAAGAACTTGTCGTTATAAGGTTATTTGCTTATCTCTATATGAGAAACAGTGGTTGGTGGGCAGTTTGGCTGGGGTGGCACCCTGCTGAAATGGTATCAGCAGGGCCCAAAGGTCGGCTCAGTTGGGTTAGAAATCCAATGTAGAGTGTAAGAGCAAAAGCCGGCTTTATTCTGATTCCCATAATGCGAATCGGAATTGAGAAATCATGGTCTAACGATCTCCAATGTGCTCCTTAGTGGGGCCTTGGATTGACAGAAAAGTTACCACGGGGATAACAGAGTTGTCGCTCCTGAGAGTTCATATCGACGGAGCGGTTTGCTACATCGATGTCGGCTCATCCTAACCTGGTAGTGCAGAAGCTACCAAAGGTGGGGGTGTTCACCCATTAAAAGGGTTCGTGAGCTGGGTTTACAACGCTGTGAGGCAGTTGGTATAATATCTGCTTGGAGTGTTGGTATCTGAGAGAAAGTCGCGTTTAGTACGAAAGGAACGACGGGTCGGAGCCTCTGGTCTATCTGTTGTCCATATGGGCATGCAGAGCAGCTACGCTCTAGAGGATAAAGGCTGAAAGCATCTAAGCCTGAAACCTCCCTCTAAAAAAGATACCTTGTTTGCTTGTAGAAGACAAGTTTGATAGGAACGGGGTGTAAGTACGAAGCTTTTGCGACGTATTCAGCCCGCGTTTACTAAAAACATTTGTTTACTTTCAAAAATTTGACAATATACTTAACCTTTAACAGTTCAGCATTAGCACTCTAATTTTTTTATAAATTATTAATATTTGTGAGTTATTTTATGAGCCTATGGTCTAGTGGCTATGACGTCGCCCTTACAAGGCGAAGGTCGCCGGTTCAAGTCCGGCTAGGCTCATTGATAAATTTCGATTAAAAAAGTTCTTTTGGTTTTGATTCGAGTTCTTTCGTTTTTTTTGAAATTTTTCATATGAATTGTAATTCATATATATTCAAAATATCAAAAAATTAACCAATATTTAAATTTTAGTTAGATTTATATATTAAGAAATCAATTATTTATTAGAAATGGCTGATCACAGATATTCTACAGATATTGACCAACACGATCCAAAGATTTTTAGAGAAAGTTTAGGAAGTTTTGGAACGACTACAAAACCAGGAGGTAATCAACTTCAAGAATTACAAACTAAGGTAAGACAAGGTGTAAAACATGTTGAACTTCATTTAATGGGGACAGGTAAAGGACAATTTAATGTTCAAGATGTTCCAGATAAATATGGTTTTGAGCAAAGAAGAACTATTATGCAACTTGCAAAATTAAACAAACAAACACTTAGTGTTCATGGTTCTTTTGATGTAACTTCTTTTTCAGGTCTTACCCAAAATGGGTTTGATGATTCAATAAGACTAAATTCTATGAAAGAAATTGATGAAACAGTTAAATTTGCTGCTGAAACTGCAAAAGGTGGCGCAGTTGTTTTTCATATTCAAGGGGATAATCTATCAAATGATAGATCAGAATTAAATATTTCAAGGACTTACTTAAAATGGCTTAAAAAAAATAGACCTGATGAATATGAAAGATTAAAAGAAAACTACTTTAATCAAAGTAATTTAAATAGATTATTTGTAAATAACCCAGAAAAAGAAAAAGAAGTTAGAGAAGAATTTGAAGATTTAAAAACACATGATATTGAAAAATATAATTACTATGTAAATAAAGCAAAATCTTCAAAAGAAAACAAAAGTCCTTGGGAATTATACTATTTAGAAAGAGATATTGAAAAAAGAAAATTAACTCCTGACAGAGAACCAATGGTTTTACTTGGAAATAAGATTATTGGAGTTCAAAGACAAAATGAATTTGTTGATATAAAAAAATTAACTTCAAAAAATCATTTTAATCAAAATGAAATTGAAATTTTAAATAATTTAGGAATTTCAGTTGGAAATATTACTATTGAAGATTATCAAAAAGCAGAGGCAATTTTTACAAATGGAGTCCCTGAAAATTTAAAATTAAAAATAAATGAAGAAGATTTTTTTAAACTA
>RFLO01000008.1 GCA_003693875.1 Candidatus Pacearchaeota archaeon
ATATATTTCAGACTAAATTTCAACAAAAATCTTGCATGCATTGCAAAGCTCTCCTCTCGATGGCTCCCCGCAATTCTTACAAAAAGAAACTCCCTCAAAAGCCCTCCTGCGAAGAGGCAAGGCTATCTTTTGAAAATTCTCAACTATCTGCCTCTTTTTATCGTAGCCTATGCCCCTCATCCACTCCCTTGTGTCAACACGATATGTCCCAAAAGCGCAAGGGCATTTGTCATAAAGAATCTTAAATTTTTTTCTTTTTGCATATTTTAGAACCTCTGATTCCGGAACAAAAAAAAGCGGCTTAATTCTTTGAACAAACCCCTCAACTTTTTTGCCACCGGTCGCTGGAGCAGAGTTCACACCCAAAAAAATATTTCCTTTCAAAAAATTCATCAAAACATTCTGAGCCTCATCATCAAGATTATGCCCCGTAGCAAGTTTGTCTGCACCAATTCTCTTAGCGCCACGATTCAAAAGCCATCTCTTTATTATGCCGCAGACAGTGCATCCAGTCAGATTTTTCTTTTTCCTTAAAACCGCCTTAATAAAACAAATTCCCTGGCCAAGTTCTTCTTTCAAGTCAATTATCGTAAGAGGAACCCCAAGTTCTCTGCAAAAGCGCTCCATATTTTCGCGATGAATTCTGGACCACTCGCCAAGATACAAATCAATCATAAGCCCGCAAACATTGTAGCCAAGTTTGTTTAAAATATACAAAACAGATGTTGAATCCTTGCCACCAGACAAAGCAACAGCTACTTTCTCATCTCCTTCAATTAACCGGTATTCCCGAATAGTCCGCAAAACCTCTGCTTCAATATCCATCAAAAAATACAAAAAGACAGGTTTAAAAGACTTGTTAAAACTAACCAAAATTAAGATAATCCTCCTAACTTCTCAAAAACAGCTCCATCTTAAAAACAGGGAACATTAATCTGAATGAAACGCAAAAACAATAATCTTTTTAAACCTTCCAAGACACCCAAAAAAATGGGAAAGATTCGGTCTGCACTAATCAAAAGAACAGCAAAACAGCTAATTAAAGAGGCTCCAGATGCCTTCGATACAACATTTGAAGCAAACAAAAAAGCCCTTGGGAATACAATGCCCAGCAAAAAAATGCGTAATAGGATTGCAGGCTATATCACAAGACTTAAAAAGAATGCCGAACTCACGCTCTCCAAAGACTAAACTAAATACAGGGTAAAAATGGAAGAAACAAAAGAAACCTCAAACAACCAAGAAAACAAAGACACTTCCGTCTTTATTGGTGGAAAGCCTTTCATGAACTACGTGACTGGTGTGGTAATTCAGTTTACCACAAAAGGCGCTGATGAAGTGACCATCAAGTCACGTGGAAAGTTCATCTCAAAGGCTGTTGACGTCGCAGAGGTTGCAAGGAGAAAGTTCCTAAGCGGCCAAAATGTCGTCGTAAAAGACATAAAGATTGGAAGTGAAGAATTTGAAAACAAAGAAGGAAAGAAGATAAACGTTTCCACGATGGAAATTGTTCTTGGAAAGCAGTGATTGCTTCTTTCCCTCTTTTTATTTTTTTGTTTCTTTGTTAAGATTAACTCTTATAACATAAAGTTTTAAAAACCCTATTTTTAGAGTATAATCATGGTAAACGGAATTGACAGGCCTCTCGACCTGCTAAACTCCTCCAAGGGAAAGGAAATTTTAGTCCAGCTAAAAAACGGCAAGCAATTCGTTGGGACCCTCCTTGCCTTTGACATACACATCAACATTGTTCTTGATAACGCAAAAGAAATAGAAAATGGTGAACAGGCAAGAAGCTACGGGCTAACATTTCTTAGAGGGGACACGATAATCTTCATTTCCCCGTCATCTGCTAACTCTTAGCTAAATCTCAACAGAATCGAGATCCTCGGGCAAAAAAACATTCTTGAAAATCTTTCTCGCTTCACCAAGAATTTTTTTCGGCATTTCGTCGTGCCTCTGACTCAAATGAATCAGAGCAAGGCGCTTAACATTTGCCTCTTTCGCAAGACGCGCCGCATCTTCGCTTGTCATATGCGCTCGCTCCTCGGCAAGGTTTTTCTCATCAGCAGAAAAAGTAGATTCGCTTATCAAAAGTTCTGCCCCCCGTGAAATTTCAACTAATTGTTTACAAAACCTCGTATCAATCACAAAAGCCACTCTCCTCTCAGGCTCCTTATAAATCAGCTTAGACCCATCAATCTCTTTTCCATCAAAAACAACCTTCTCACCCCTCGCAAGTTTTCCGACAATCGGAGAATTAGGAAGATTAAATTTCTTTAACTTTTCTCTATCAAGCCTCGTCTTCTCTTTTACAACAAAAGCATAGCTATTGGTCAAGACATCGTGGTCTGCTGGAACGCTCTCAACACAAAATTCTCCCCCATCAAAAACAACACCCTTCTCAACTTCAAACACATCAAGAGCAAGCTTTACAAAATTTCCTTTTCTCAAGAATAGCTTTGAGTAAAGAGCCAACAAATCACGCGTTCCCCTCGGACCGTAAATTTCAATTTTCTCCTCAATTTTTAAGAGCATAAGTGTTTGAAAAAGTCCAGGAAGCCCAAGAACATGATCTCCGTGCCAATGGCTTAAAAAAATACGCTTAATCTTCGTAGGGCTAATTCCTGCCTTTCTAAACTGCCTTTGGGTGCCCTCGCCACAGTCAAAAAGAATTCCTTCATCCTTGTACTGAACAAAGACTGCAGGATGATTTCTCCTTGAAGTTGGCACAGCCGACCCGGTCCCCAGAAACGTAACCTTTATTTTTTCTGCCATAAAAAGTGGTGGAAAAAAAGCTTTTTATCTGTTTTGAAAGCAGGCACTGGGATTCGAACCCAGGATCAGAGGTCTGCAGCCTCTTGCCTTACCACTTGGCTATGCCTGCACGCTCCCGACAGGATTTGAACCTGCGACTTTCTGCTTAGAAGGCAGACGCTCTATCCAGGCTGAGCTACGGGAGCCTAAAACTAAAAGACCTTGCTTGCTTTAAAAGTTTATTGAAAGCCAATTTTTATAAAGAGCGTTGCCTACCTCCTCCTATGGCAAGGCTGACAATTGACGAGCTCGCAAATTTCTGCAAAAGAAAGGGCTTCGTATATCCTACAGCAGAAATTTATGGGGGTTTCTCTGGGTTTTTTGACTTTGGGCCTCTTGGAGTTGAACTAAAAAACAACATAAAAAACGAATGGTGGAAATTCCATGTCCAACAAAGAGACGATGTCGTTGGGCTTGATGGAAGCATAATCACAAATCCAAAAATTTGGGAAGCATCAGGCCACACCGAGAAATTCATTGACGTCCGTGTCTTCTGCAAAAACTGCAAAAAAGAATCAAAAATAGACCCCAGCCAAACAGAGGTCTGTGAAGAATGCGGAAAGCCCCTGGAGATTAAAGAAGAATTTAACCCAATGTTCAAAACAATCGTCGGTCCAAGCGAAAAAGGCATTCCAGCGTATCTTCGTCCTGAAACAGCACAGATGATTTTTGCCAATTTCAAAAGCGTATACGAAGTTTCAAGACTAAAATTGCCCTTCGGAATTGCTCAGATTGGAAAATCATTCAGAAACGAAATAGCTCCCCGAAACTTCCTTTTCAGGTGCCGCGAATTCGAACAAATGGAGCTTGAATACTTCACCGACCCAAATCACAAGAATCCTCTGCAAATCAAAGACATTTCAATCGGTGTGTACTCAAAAGAAATGCAAAAAAAAGGAGAACCGCCAAAAACAATGAGTATAAAAGAGGCACTTTCAAAAAAATTGATAAAATTGCCTTGGCACGCCTACTGGCTATCAAAAGAACTTGAATGGTTCATCTCTCTTGGTGTAAACCCAAAAAACCTCCGCATACGCCAGCACAAAGACAACGAAAAATCCCACTATGCAACAGACACATGGGATATAGAATACAATTTTCCGTTTGGATGGAAAGAGCTTGAAGGAATTGCAGACAGAGGAACCTTTGACCTAAAAGCCCACGAAAAAGCATCAAAAAAAGAACTGCGTTTTGTGACAGAAAAAGGAGAGAAAATTCTCCCTCAAGTAATTGCAGAGCCGTCCCTCGGAGTAGAAAGGGCATTTATAGTCTTCCTCTTGGAAGCCTACACAAAAAATAACAAAGATTTCACAATCCTTCGCCTTCATCCAAAACTTGCCCCAGTAAAAGCCGCCATCTTGCCTCTCGTAAGAAAAGAAAAATCCCTCGTAAAAATTGCAAAAGACCTATATTCCAAAACAAAACAGGACCTAAATGTCGTCTACGACCAATCTGGCTCAATAGGGCGTCGCTATGCAAGGAATGATGAGATTGGAACGCCGTTTTGTGTTACAATAGACAACGAATCAGAAAAAAATGCCGACGCCACAATAAGAAACCGCGATGATGGAAAACAAAAAAGGATAAAACTGGAAAAAATTCCAAAAATCTTAAGAGAACTTTGTGAAGGCAAAAAAAGTTTCAAAGAAGTCTAAAAACTTATATACTCAAAAAGATATGTTAAAAGAGGTGAAAATGTCAAAGGTAATTGCTTTTGTATCCATAAAAGGGGGCGTTGGAAAAACAACTCTTGCTGTAGAGACTGCACACGCACTTGCAAATGAATTCAACAAAAGAGTTCTTTTAGTAGACGCTAATTTTTCGGCTCCAAACATCGGACTCTACCTTGACCTTACAAACGATGTCACGCTTCACGAAGCTCTTGATGGAACCTTCCTTCACAACGCAATCTACGAGGCACACGGAATTGATGTTGTCCCAGCAAAGCTTTATCCGGAAAAAGAAGTTGACATATTTCGCTTAAAAAAGATAATTTCAAAATTTAAGCCGCGCTATGATTTCATAATCCTTGATTCTTCCCCAAACTATGAAGAGCTAAAGCCCGTAATAGCTGCCGCAGACAAAATCTTTCTCGTAACATCTCCTGACCACGTAACTCTTGTAACCTCCCTTAAAGCAGCCGATATAGCAAAAAAACAAAAAACGCCTGTAGAAGGGGTAATTGTCAACAGAATTCGGAGTCCGCGGCACGAATATAACCTAAACGAAATAGAAAAAATATCCAGCACACCGGTAGTGGCTAAAATACCGGATAACAAATCCCTTGCAAGGTCGCTTTATGAAAAAAAGCCCCTTGGCGCAATTGATCCGTCAAATAAAGTTTCAAAAGAAATAAAAAAATTCGCGTCGGCAATCTGTGGGCTTCCTGAAAAACAGGGAGGAATATTCTCAAAACTCCTCCCATTCAAAAACCTTCTTGGAAAAGAAGTTGTAAACAGAGAACTTCTCAGACAAAAATTTTATGAAAGCGTGCTTTAAGGAACAACTCTAAATCTTAGGTTATGGAGAATCCAGCTTATCGAAAAAAGCACTACTGCGGCAAGCAAAAGATAAAATGACAAATCAAGATGAACGGTTTTATTCTTCAAATTTGCAATCTTGTCAATTGCCCTGCTCATCTTGTCACGGTTACTTACTAAAAAGAATTGCCCGCCGCTATTGAAAGCAAGGGATTTCAAAAAATCCTCATCAAGTTTTGAGATAACCTTAAGGGTGCTAACTCCTCCTTCCTTTGTCCCAACAGCAATAGAATTTACAACAATCTCGTTTCTCTTGAGGTACTCAATAATTGAAGGAGCGTCATTTACATTTGACTGGCCATCACTAAAAAGCACAACTGATTTAAAACGCTTATCTTTGAGTAGTTTATTCGCACTAATAATTGCATTGTAAACATTCGTTCCAGGAATCCTGCCAAAGGATGCTTCACTTATTGCCGCCTTAACTTTTTCCTTGTTGGTGCTTAAAACATGCAAGACTTTTGCATCACCTGAAAAGGAAATAACTCCTATCTCCGTTCCAACTGGAAGCAAGTCCACAAACCATTTGGCTCCTGCTTTAGCTGCCTCAAGCCTATTTGGGCTCAAATCGTCTGCCCCCATGCTCTCTGAAGTATCAATAGCAATAACATAAGAATAGGTGCTGCTGTCTGCCTTAAAAGAAACACCCATCCCAGCAATCGCAAAAATTAAAAGAACTAAAACTAAAAGATTAATATAAAGTGCCATAAAATTCTTGGAAAAAAATTCTATGTCGTAAAAACGCTCCATTGCCTCAAAGTTTGCATAAAGAAGTGCTTTTTTCTTATTGTAAATTAGGCTAAAAAAATAAACAAAAAGAAAAAAAGGAACAAGAAAAAGCAGGAATAAAAAACGAGGATAAAGAAATGTAAACTCCATTAAAGCCTCCTTCCGACGCGAGACATCAAAAAAGCCGCCGTCGGAATTACAAAATTCTTGGAAGTGCAAAGCTCAACAAAATCAACCCCGCACGACTTAAAGATGCCAATAACCTCCGCCTTTTTTCTCAGGACACTTTCCCTAAACCTCCGAGTTGCTATCTGGGGGTCAAGAACGATTTGTCTAGAAGAATAAGGGTCTTGAAAAGCAAACTGGTAATTCGTATCTGGGAGATTGTCATCAAAATAATCGCGAACCATAAAAGCCATAGTCTCAAATCGCGAGCTTAAAAGCCTAAGTGGCTTTTCATGAACCCTTCCAAGATTTATAAAATCAGAAAATAGGATAAAAACAGAATAATCGGAAACAGCACTCCTAAGGGAAAAATCAAGAGCGCGGCCAATGTCAAAACCTCCCCCGTAAAGGCTTGAATCTGACAAAAATTTCATAAAAAGTCCAAACTGCGTCTTGCTGTTCTCGGGATGTAAAACCTTGACAAGCCTATCACTAAACATAATAAGCCCAATCTTATCACCAGCATTAAGAACAAGGTGTGCCAATGCCGCAATAAGCTCTGACACATATTCTGCCTTCAATTTATCCCTTGAACCAAAAAGCATACTATTTCCGACATCAACTAAAAAATAAACGTTCAAATTTCTCTCCTCAATATAAACCTTAGAAAGCAGCTGATTTGCACGAAGACTCGCACTCCAGTCAATAAGGCTTGCATCATCGTCATAGGTAAACTCCCTATAAGAATCAAACTCAAGGCCCCTACCGCGAAGAATTGTTCTGTAAAGGATATTTTTCACCTTTAACTTTTGCATAAGCTTTTCAAACTCCGTAATCGCCCTTGAAAAATTAACCTTCAGCTCTCCTTTGTGAAAACTTGGAATACTTCCCATTTCAAGGAGCCCTCACCTTAGACATTATCTGTTTTATTATTTGGTCCGTCGTCACATTTTCTGCCTGAGCTTCATAATTCAGAATAATGCGGTGCCTAAGAACCGGATACACAACATTAATGACGTCTGATGGGATAACAAAATCTCTGCCGTTCATGAGGGCCTCTGCCTTTGAAGAAATATAAATTGCAATTGACGCGCGTGGACTTCCACCATAAGAGATAAATTTCGAATACTCTGCATCCTTTTTTCTTGTTGCATTAACAATGCGAATTATGTAATCCTCAATAGCCCTTGAAGTAAAAACTTTCTTAACGAGACGCTGAAGCCAGATGATTTTCCTTGGAGAAAGAATGCTCTTTATTCCGAATTCTTCAAAATCCCTAATTGTAACATTTGTGCTAAGAACAACACGCTCTTCATCTTCCTTCGGATAATCAATCAAAAGCTTAAACAAAAACCTGTCAACCTGTGCTTCTGGCAGAGCGTAAACCCCACTGACCTCTACCGGATTCTCAGTTGCCATAACAAAAAAAGGCCGTGGAAGGTCGTGAGTTTTTCTCGCAATAGTAACTTTTCTCTCCTGCATAGCTTCAAGCAAAGCTGACTGAGTCTTCGGGGGGCTTCGGTTTATTTCATCGGCTAAAACAAAATTAGCAAAAATTGGCCCACGCACAATTTCAAAGCCTTTTTTTGGAGAATAACTCATAATGCCCGTAATATCTGTAGGCAACAAGTCAACCGTAAACTGGATTCTTTTCATCTCACAACCAAGAACTCTTGCAACAGTCTTAACAATCAAAGTTTTCGCAACTCCTGGCACACCTTCAACAAGAACATGCCCATCACAAAGAACGGCTCTTAAAATTCCCCTAACAATTTCTTTTTGACCAACAACAACCTTTGAAATTTCTTTCTCTACAGAATCAAGCACCTGCCCAACAGAACGCACTTCAGAAATTCTTTTTCCCATGGTCACCTCACATAAACTTCATCCACCTTATATTTATTAAACCTTACCCTTTTATAGACATAAAAAATAAAGCCAATAAAAAAGATAGCTAAGGTGACAAAAGAAATTGTATAAAAACTATCCTTAGCAAAACTAACAGGATATCTTATCTGCTCGTTGGCAGAAATTGCGTCTTCACAAGCCTGTATAATCTCTCCGGCCTTCTTTTTAGATTCCTCAAAAAACCCTTTCTTAAAAAGTTCTTTTGCCTCTCTAAGGTTCTCAGTAAGCTCAATACATTCTGGATTTTCCGCAACTAACTTCTCTGTAAAAATCAAAATCTGACTAATCTCGCTTTCATTTGTCTTCTGAAGCTCAATAAAAAAATCAGCAAAATCAGAAAATTTTGGAGAGGTGACATTGGCAAAAATAGTCGCCTTGTATCTCCCGGACCTCTGAGTATTGGCAGTAATCCTCATATTAAAGTCCTTTACCTCTCCGGCTTTCAAAAGTGGTATATAAGTTTCTTCAAGACCTATGCTAATATCATTAGAGAAAACATTGTTAAAAGACACCACACTACTAAGATTAATCCCCGACAAATCAACCTGCCCATCATTTTTGACGGAAAAACCAATGTCTATGTGGTCTTTATCAAGAATTACAATGTCCCTTGGAACAATTAAGCGAAGAGAGAAAAATTGAAATTTTGTTGTTGACCCTCCTCCCCCGCCTCCAGAAGAAGTCGTAGTGGTAGGTGAGCTCGACTCAATAAACTCAACTTGAAACTCATTGCTTGTAGCATTCCCTATCCTCTGACCAGAAGAATTGTATTCATAACCTACCACCTTCACAACCTCTGTAGTATTTACTGGTGAACTAAGCGTAAGATTCCATCCACTAAAAGAAGAAGCCGCCTTAACATAGCCAGAACCAGAAACAGTAACAAGAGTAAAGTTAACAGTCTGCGAAATCTTTTTATCAAAATAATCCACATCCTCAAAATATTTACTTAAATTAATTGTCTTGGAACTGCTTGTAGAAATTGGTCCAACATCAGGAATATGGGACCCGCTCTTAAAAGTTAGATTCTGGTTTCTATGACTAACATTAACTTTCCATGTAAAAGAATCGTTGAGATTGGGATACTTCGGATTATACACGACAAGAGTAAGGTTTTTTAACATGCCATAAGTTTCATCTGTATAATTTGGGGTAAAATTCCAGCTAAAATTCTTCGCATTCTGCCAAGTAAAATTTCCTTGGTCCCTAAGACCATTAGAAATATTCGTATAGTAATAGCTTGTAGAGCTGTTATAAACAATTTTATCAAGATAAAAAACATAAGTCAGATTAGTGTTGTTAACGCCATAATCTATTGAGAAATTTAGTTTACCCGTTGGCTTGCCCTCTGTCCAGTTAAAAACATAATCTGAAGAAGGCCCTGTAATGTTAGGGGCTCCGAAAACAGTAAGTGTAAAAATTGTCCAGGAAACTGCTCCATCAGTATCATTAACGCTCAAATTATACTCCCAATAGCCCACATGCGAGGAATTAAGGCTCAAGTTAACAACCCCCGTTGTTGAATTTATTTTTAAAAAATCCCCTCCAACACTAAGGTTTCTTAAAGAAAAAGTAATATTCCCGTTTTCGGGAAGAGTTGGAGAATCCTCCTCGTCGGTTGCATTAAAGTCAAAATAAAAATCCGAACCCACAATGCTTGTTTGGTTAGAAAAAGAGGAAATATTTGGTGCATCATTTACCTGAGTAATATTCAAAATAAAAGAAGTTGTATCGTATTCGCCGCCCTTGTCCGTTACATTAATTGTAACATTGTACTCGCCAACATGCTTTCCATCGGGAGTAAAATTGGCAAGATAGGTTGAGAGGTTATTGCTTAAAACTGAAAAATTAAAGGTAAATGAAATCTTCTCGGATACGTAAGTTAAATTTTCAATTGTTAGGTTTATGGTAAGATTCTCGTCATAAAAGTTTTTTTGTGGGACCAAAAAATCATTATCGTAAACATTTAGGGTTATTTCCTTCGGACTGCCTTCTGCTGCAGTAATGGTTGGAGGAAGGGCCTCAATAACCGGGGAATCAACTACATTATAGATAGTAAAATTAAATGACCTAAAACTATCAAGCTTCCCATCGCTTGCATTTATTGTAACAATGTGCTGCCCAACATCCTCGTCAGTTGATGTAAAGTTTATAATGCCATCACTTGTAAGATTAAAATTTGGAAAGCTTGTATCACTCGAATAAGAAAATGTCAGGGCATCTCCATCTGGATCACTTACATACTCAGAAAGGTTCATAAAAATATTGTCGCCCTCATTGCTTACAGAAACATTGCTCTTACTTTCATTCCAAACAGCCCTTGAATCATTTACAATCTCAACGATGAAAACCTTTTCGTCAAAATTTCCCACCTCGTCTGTAACATTAATCTTAACCGAATAATTTGCATCGCCCAAATCTTTCACTGCATCATAATTTATCTTGACGGTAGCTGTTGTATAGTTATTCCCAAATGTCGTCTGAGTATTCTCAATCTTAACCCAGCTTGTATTAGAAACAAAAGTCAGATTTTCGTTTTTTGTTTGTTTGTCTTCGATAAGTAAGTCATTATCATAAGCATTCAAGTAAAAAGTTTTATTCTCATAAATTGTATAATTTTGAATATCGTCTAAAACTACAGGAGACTCCGTCCAATTCACAAAAATTCTTATAAGGTCGCTTGATGAAAGCCCGTTTACTTCGTCTAAAGCAGTAAAATTTATCGACCAGTTTCCAACATTTTTCTTAGTTGGAATAAAAGAGATATTGACCTTTATTGTAAAATTATCTGCAACAAAACTATCATTAGGATAAAACCAGCTATGGTTCGAAATAGGGCCCGTGTAACCATTATTCCAATTAGCATATGTTGAAACGTTGACCGTGTCTGTCTTACCCTTGGTCGTAATATTTACAACGCAGCTAAAATAAACCCCTTCTGTTAAGTTTTTTCCATCGCAATCAGAAACATTTATTCCAAGAGTGGAAAAAACATTAAATTTCACGACAAAAACAGGGCTTGTCTTATTGGTCTTATAGGTGGAGTTGTCGCAAAAAGAGTGGGGACACGAATAATTCTCTCCATCGTCTGAAACAGAAAGGTATGCCCAATACTCCCCAACATCGTTTCGCCCAGGAGTCCAGTTCATAAGTGCCGCCGTATTTGATACGGCAGTAAGATTAAAAACCGAACAATTTTCTCCATTATTCCTTCCAGACCACGAAGCATGAGTACAGTTATTAATAAAGGTTAGGTTGAACCACAAAGGATAATGCTCTTCCTCGTCGCTGCCGTTTACATATCTTTTAAATTCTGCATCCTCGGTTAAATTATACTCGCTTTCAAGATTCAAAAACTTGGGGGCGTCGTTTGTAGCATTTACTATAAACTCAAAAACAGTAATTGCCTCTTCATTATTCGAAACATTTTTAGCACCTATTGGAATTTCAAAAAAGCCCGTCTGATTGTCATAAGTAGCATTTATAGATAAATTGCCCGTATTAGAATCTATAATTTTTATCCAAGGTATATCCGACTCACTAACCTCATAAGTTCCAGTAGAATTAGTCCAGGTAATATTTGTCTGTATCGTATTTATCGCAAAAGTAACATCATTGTTAAAGCCGCTGATATTCTTGCTCAAATCATGAAAATAAGGCGTATCTTCTACTGCAGTATAATTTACATCTGAGCCCTGCCACACCGGCGGAGAAGCTAAGACAAGGATTGCCAAAAGGACAACAAAAACAAAAATCCAGCTTACATTAAAGTAAAAACTACCTCTTTTCCCTTTCAAAAAAAAGCTTTCAAACATTTTAAAAAAGCCCTCTTCTCGATTGAAAAACGCCAAAAAACTATTTAAACCTAACGAGAAAGCAATGGCTCTGGGGGGTGCTGACCCCCCGACCTCCGGCTCATGAGACCGGCGCTCTACCGCTGAGCTACAGAGCCTTTAAAACCCCCTAACAAAAATGATTTAAAAGACTTATGCTAAAACTTCTGCCCCGTACTTTTCAGAACAAGACATGCAACTCCCTCCACAGTCAATTCCGGTTTCATCGCCATCTTTTACTCCATCATAACAATAATCGCAAAACTCTGCGTCTGGCCCTATATCAATATTTACATAAGGGTCCGTAGTCGGTCCAAGTTCAATTTTTGCCAAGAGCTCATCTGTAAGTTTGTTATAAACACCAAGATAATCAATTCCGCATTTCCTAAATTCTTTCGTATAAACATCAACACTCAAGGCGCACTCTCGCGTTTCCTTCCGCGGCTCGGCACAACCATTAAGGTCCCTGCAAACCCTTGACTGAATTCCTTTTGGTTCTGCAATAGAGTCTCCAATAAGGTCAACAAAATTATAGTTTAGCTCACAGCTTGACCATTCGTCACAAACAACATTTGGCACACAAGAAGATTCAGCAGACTCACACTTAAGCTTTGTTGGCAGCTTATTCTTAGTTCCGCAATTATTTTTATCGTAACACTTAGGAGTCGTATAGCCTCCAATGCAATCCGACCACTCGCAAACCCAGTCTTCCACGCATGATTGCTGACACTTGCGAACCATCGCAGGCGCACCGGTAGGAATGGCACATTTGTTCAAATCCTCGCAAAACCTCCTCTGCAATCCATCAATACAGGACTCCCACGGAGAACACCTCCACTTAGAAGCACAGGAAATCTCCCAAGCAGCTTCTCTTGAAACAAGGTCCCCAGAAAAAATATCCGAAGAACTTTCCTTCTTCTTAAAATCTCCGACGAGGATAAACCCGCTTTCTTTGCCCGTGAGTGGATTAATCTTTGTTTTTACACTTTCGTTTGCAGGCAACACAGGGCAATAGTCAACAAAAATGCGTCGTGGCTCTTCACACACCGGGGCAGAAAACTTCCGAATTACATCAAGACTAACCTCAATCCTGCGAGGGTTTTTCAATGAAAAAATCTTATAGCTTTTTTTCTGCCCATTTAATGGAACATCTAAAACTTCATAATTCCTTGGTTTAAAGTCAAAAAAAGAAAACTTCATTTTTTCTATATCATAAGAATCCTTCTTTCTCTCAACATCCATAAAGATTGTTTTAGAACTTGCATCATAGCAAACATCATAGATAAAGCTCGCAACATGGTTTACGTCAACACAATCTTCCTCCACAATTTTGGCACTTGAACTAAGACTAAGCCACGCAACAACAAGCACAGTAACAAGTACAAGAAACATAAAAAAAACCGCAATGCCTTCCCTTCTCATAAAAAAACAATGGAAAATGCCTTTATTTAATTATCACTTTATCCTTATTTCCTTATGAATCTTTTTTAACCAATCTTCTCCCCCTACAATTGCTGAAAAGTTCTGCTGTTTCCGCCTCCTTTTAAGCTCATCTAACCATCTTTTACGCTCAAGCCGAAGTCTTTCCTCTTTACTTAATCTACCCCCAAAAATCCTATCAAAAATCCCTCTGCCTTTTTTTGCTTTCTTTGATTTTGGCTTCTCGGTTTCTTTGCTATCCTTTATTTTCAGTCTTTCTTTTGAAGAGTTAAGCTTCTTCTTAGAGGAATTTGCACCCTTTATGACTTTTTTATGCCTTGCGCTTTTATTGGATTTCTTAGAAATCTTCCCTACAAAGGTTGAACTTCGTACTGAAGACGATTTGCCGTTATTTTCCGCCTCATGGCCTTTTTTGGGTTTAGCTAACTGCTCCCGTACGCCTTCTTCTTCAAGATATCCCTTAAAAAATTTGGAAACTACTGCCTTAAGCTCTGCTCTGTCAAGTTCTTTTGGAGAATAGTATGCGTGAAACATTGCCCTGCAAAAATCAGCAAAAATAGTCTTTCCTTTCTTTTCAAATTCATCTACAAGGTCAGTATAACTTCCGTAAAGCCCAAACCTTTCCCTAAAATACTTCTTTGAAACAGAATCTAAAACATCAAGGCCGGAAAGGACATCTTCCTGTGATAAGACTTTCTTTTTCACATTCGCAATAAAAAATTTCCGTTTCTCCTCTTCAAGAAAAGCTTCCTTTTTCCTCCGAATTCTTGCTTCCACATAAGTCAAAATTGTCGCAATGGCTGCAGCCACTACAATTGAAATAATCAAAAACTTTATCCTCCAATCAGAAAAAACCGAATACCACCCCATTTAAGTGAAAAGAAGCCACCCTATAAAAGCTTACCGCCTCTTTTTTTCAATCTCCCGTCGTTCATGGATAACCTGCAAAAGCTTGCGAATAGCCAGAATAACAATCAGTGCAAAAATCAGGATTAGTCCGTAATAAACCTTCTTAAAAGATTTTGGCTCCTCAAAACGGCATTTAAAGGGACAGGGACCGCCACAATCTATTCCTTCCTCATTTTGATTTTTTATGCCATCGCTGCAGGTAGGGCACGGAGCGCAGGGACCGCCACAATCAACAAGAAATTCGCAACCTCCATCATGGCAGTTCTGAATCCCATCGTTGCAACCCGGATTCTCAATAAAATAACAAACCCTAAACTCCTCTGGCTTTTTAACCTTTAGAACAGTGTTGTTGCACTCGTTAACATCCCTACACTTTCTTCTCTGATAGCCACAAACATCCTCATCAAAACCCTTCTGAGAACAAATCTCCTTTGCAAGAAAATATTCCTCTCCTGCAAAAATACCTGAAAGATGGGCACTATAAACATTTATGCACCTCCTCCAATCACTGCAACCCCACTGCTCCCTGCAATATGGCTCACTGGACCCTCCACCCCCACCACCTCCGGTACTACAGGACTTAAGAGAAACATTAACTTCCCATTCAACAGAATCATTCAAAAGCCCATCCGTTGTAAGAGCTAAAATTTTCTTGGTCCCGGAAACTCCACAGCCCGGTTTATAAACAAAACTGTCATTAGACCGATTTTCGTTATGTTCAACGCGAACCCCATCAATATACCAATCAATATCTGGCACGGTGCCATCAGCGTCATAAACTTCAACATAAAAGGAAACAGAGCTGTCCCCAGATACCTTAAGATTTTGATTGCTTGGGCTGTAATTTACAATCTCTGGAGCCCTGTTATTATCCGTAACCGTCAATGTAAATGTGTCGCAATTCCTGTTTGGGCCCGCACCTTCCGGAGCACAGAGGCTTATATTCTCGTGAGGATTTTGAAGTGCAGAATCATTTACGCAAAGCAAAACAGAATAGACTCCAACATCGCCGGCATCCGGTGTGTAGTTCATAACTCCAAATGGGCTAACAGCGAAAAGATTAGCATTGTTGGAAAAAGAAATCTCAAAGGTAAAATTCCCAGAGCTTGCATTTCCATCCTCAACATCAGAAACATTCACAACATGATAAAAAGTAGAATTTTCGCCGCGAGTCCAAACAGTCTGTGCTCCAAGATTTTCAAGAGTAAAGTTATTGTTTATTTCAATTACTGTTATATTTGTCTTAACAGAATCTGAACAACACGACGGGCTGTAATCATCGCGAACAGAAATGTTCTCCTCGTATGTCCCGATGTTCCCTTTCCCAAGTTCGCCTGAAAAGATTCTAAAAAGACTCATTGTAGCATTGTATTTCCCAAGAGAAAGAACATAGAATGGATTTTTTGGGTTAATATCTGCGTAAAGCGTATCCTCATCAATGTCGCTTGCATTAAAATCATAACTAAGAGCATTATTCTCACAGACAAAAATGTCGTTTGGAATGTCTCCTAAAATCGGAGCAGAGTTCGGAACGCTCACTGTAAAAACCACGCTTGCACTGTACCATTGCCCCGTAGAAGAATCGTTAGCAGAAACCGTCAGCCGATTTCCCCACCTAACAGCCAAAAAAGTTGTGTTTGGTGTAAAAAAAACACTCTGATTTACCCACCGGTCATGCCTTAAATCATAAAGTGAATAATTCCAGGCACCTGCTGTAAAATTAGCTGAAACATTAAGGCTCAAATTATAATCCTGCCCAACATCAAAACTATAAGTTTTATTCTCAGGAGAGTAAATATGAATTTTAGTCGGACTTTCCTGAACAAAAAGGTCAAGCGTCCCACTAACCCCTTTTCCTGTAAAAAATCCAAGAGTGTCCATACCAAAAGCATAAAAACCAACAATTCCTAACGCAAGCACGACTAATGCCAAAACACCCCTCTTCATTAAAAAAAATATCTCCCGAGGTATAAAAAGCTACCTAAAAAATCGGCGATAATGTAACCCCTTAATAATAATGACTAAACGGAAACTTTATAAAGAAAAAAATCAAAAGGAAAATATGAAAAATACACTGCATATTGTCTTGCTTGTCCTTTTCATTAGCCTTGTCTCTGCCTCAATAATCCTGCCAATTCAAACAACTAAGCAAACCGCCCAACCCATTCAAAAACAAAATCAAATAAGCCTTAATCCTGCCTCTCCGCTTCAAACAATCTCGCCAAAACCCCATTGCACAAAGCCAAAACTCTTAATACAAAATGTAAGCGCAGGCCTCACCTTCCAAGACAGATACCTTTTCTACACCGCGCCAATCTCCCAGACAAAAACAGGCCTTTTCGTCTATGACTTCGGCCCAGACAAGCTTCCAAACACAAAAGATGATATTGGAGCTAAGATGATTGATAGTTTAAAAAAAGAATATTCGGTATTCCTGTTTCTTGACATATCAAAAGACCCAAATGACAACCAGCCGCTAATTGCCTATCTCCTACCCCTCCAACCAATGGCTTCCTATGGTAATATAAAAATAATTAAGTCTGGAAAAGACGGCCTCTTCAAAACCTCAGACGATTTAGTGTTTACAGCATACAGCGGTCCAACGTCCACATATTCAGCGCCATCAGTAAAAGACAATATTATCTCATTTAAAACTCGCGGGCAATATGGTCCGATAGCTTATTGGTGTGATGTAAATAAAACAAATGCGCTAGGAGAATGCTCCCAAAAAAACATTCAGGAGATAAAACTCGGTATGGATATAGGAAAAATTATACCCTATCAGGGCTCTTTCCTATTTGAAAAAAGAAACCAGAGTACAAAAGTGATTGACATCTTACTCAAAACAAAAAACGGGCTGTTTACAAAACAAAAAGGAAGACTTAACAAAAAACTCTCTCTATCTGGAAAATTTGCAAAAAATTTTTACCTCTTTATTGAAGAAAGTCACAATAACGGCTTTAAGAAAAGTCTTAAGGTCTCAATTCTGCCTGGAAAAGCTACAAGTGAAATTGAAATAGCTTCAATATTCTCAAAATCTTTTATCCCAAATCCCTTCATAAATGTTCGTGGAGCAACAAACCCCCATCAAAAAACAAATGACCTGCTTATCGGATGGGAGAAAATTTTAACAAAACTTGGCTCAAGCACTAAAATGGGTATAGAAATCACAACCCTCAACAGAAAATGGACAGAAACCGTTGGCTCAGCAACTACTTCCCTCGTCGGTCTTGACAGAAACACCGTAGTCATCCAAGACATCGGACCAAACAACCAGCAGGCACTCTACACCCTTCAATGCGAATAGCTACTTCTCAGCCTTAGCTTTAAGCTTTTTCCTAATCCACAAAAACCATGCCAAATTAATTAGAACAAGAAGAATGATTCCTACAACAAGAACAAAGACAATCCTGTTTGACTCTTTCTCACTTTCAGAGATTACATATCCAAGTCCGATAACTCTCAATTCATTCTCCCTTACATCAAACTCAAGGTCTTTTCTAACCGAATTATTCCCCCCATAATCTATTTCCACTTCAGTTTTATACCTTCCAACCTTAAAGCCGGCCGTGTCCCAGAATGAAGTAAAAACTTTCTTAGAAAGGGGGCCTATGCTTTCTTCAGAAGATTTAAAGTGAGACAAAACTTCTCTGTTGTCATCAAAAACCTTTGTTTCTAAATGAACATCATCAATTTTTTGATTCCATTTGTTTTCAACAAGCATCTCAAACTTTACAATTTCACCAAGACGAAAATTGTCAGCCCGAACCTCTTGAAGCTCCAAAACATGCTCCCCAACCGAAAACTCTTTTTCAAGCCTCTTGGTTTCGCCATCATAGATTACGGTGGCTACTGCAAGATATTTACCAACCGGAACTTTTGGCTCCCAAACAGCAGTAAGCTCGCGAGATTTCTTATCTTGCAAAGAAACCTCTCCCGTATTAATGGAGGCTACCTTTTCACCAAGTCGGTTAAAAACGTCAATATTGGCGCGAACAGAAGCAACATCATATTTTCCGATACTTGAAACTTGGACAATGAACTGAACCTTCCTCCCATCTTCTAACTGATTGACATAAAGTCCCGAACTTATCTCCTTTCCGCTATATGGAACAAAAACTCGAATCTGTGTTGCAACAGCAAGAGTCGCCTGTATTGTTCCATCCCTTTCTTCTTCTGCCTTCTTAAGAAAAATAATATTTCCTTCATGATTGCCGGAATTAAGATTTGCTGGAAGATTTATCTCATAGCTAAACTTCTTACTTGACTCGCCTTCCCTAAACTTCAAAACCTGAGAGGACAAGGTAATGTATTTTCCAAGCTCTCCCGTAGCACTAACAGAAAGCTCAGTCCCTGGACTTGCAATAACTTCTACTTCAAAACTTTTTTTAAGATTAGGAGAAAAATCGATAGTTACCCTTCCAGGCGTAACCCCCAAACCGCTTACAAAGCCTGTCAAAACAACTGCCAAAACCAAAACAAAAAACAGCCTCATTTCATGCCTCCAACAAATTTATTTCCTCTTACTGTTTTTGATGCCCCTTTCTCAAGGCTGATTTTTTTAACAAGTGTCTTGTTGTCATAAACCAGGACATTAAGGTCAACATTGCCTGCATTCAAAACCTCAAAACCATTGCCAACAGGCCTAACTTCAAGACTTACAAAAGACTTTATTGTAAGCCTACGGACATCGCTTCCAAAGACACCCTCAGCCTTCCAAAAATAAACTCCTGGTTTAAGCTCCACTTTGTGCGCTTTTCTAACATCAAGAACCATCGGGCTCGTAAAATCTGGATTGTCGTCAATTAAGACCTTGTCTGCTCTCTCTACCGAGAACAAAACACTTCTTGTAGTCTCAAAACCATCTCTTGGGCCGACAACTAATGGCTGAGCCCACCCAAAAAGAAAAACCATAAAAGCCAAGCTAAAAAGAACAATTGCAAAATCAATAGCATAAATTCTTCTCATCATTCTCCAAGAGATGCGGTAAAAGTAACCGTCCCGGATTTAGTTCCTGCCCCTTCATTAGGGGGAGTTTGAACACGAACATCAACTTCTGCACTATCTGTAGCATCGGAGTAATTCAGGTAATCTATTGCTGTAACAGCCCCACTAATTGAGAAATTATACCAGTTAGTAATAGAACCTGTCCAGTTAAACGCCCCCTCTTCTCCGCTGACATTATCAACCTTAAACTGATAGTAGCTGCTGTTGCCCGGAACAGTACTCCAAAGCTGTGTTGAGTTTATATCTACATCCACAAAAACCGTCCCGTTGTTCTCTAAAACAAAAGGCGGGGGTGAATCATCTGTCGTATCATTAGACCCATATTGTGCAATCTCTCCGAAATCAACAACAGAATTTGCAAGATTTATATTGACAAGAGCCGTTAAGTTAAAACTATAAACAGAACTCATAGTCCAATCTGTCCCGTCCGTCGCATTAACCTGCCATACATAATAAAAGCCATTGTCATAAAGACACTTCAAATCGGTCTTAGGTGTATAATTGTTTTCTGTTAAAATTCCAGAACTCCGCGTATCCGAACAACTCCCGCTTCCACTAAACTTCACGACACTTATATTCCATGTAAAATTAACAGCGTCCCCGTCATCATCAGAATAAGTCCAGTTAAAAAGCGGCGTCCGGTTCGTCGTCTTTGAAGCGTCTGCTGGATATTCCAGCGTTACTGTCGGCGGGGTGTTTTGAATGGTAAGTGTAGGAGAACTTGCAGTAGAAGAATTGCTGTAGCCGTCGCCGATGGTGACCTGACAAATCCAGGTCTCTCCCTTAGAAGTATCTCCGCTTAAAAGCTTAGAAGATATTTTGGTATTATTATTTACATTTGAATAAATCTGCGAGACAACCCTTGATTGTCCGTCTCTATTCCAATCTACCCAAACCGTCATCTTATCCCCATCAGGGTCAATTGCCGTAAACTTGCAATACAAATCGTCTGCTGTTCTGTTAAGTCCGCTTGAAGAGTTTATCGTTACTGTTGGGGTTGTTGGCGTGTTATTCACCTGAATTATCCTTGTTCCCGTGTTGTTCAGGTTTCCGGCATAATCTTGCGAGTAGCCCCGATAACTGTGGTTTCCAAGCCCAATGTTCGTTATGTTTGCTAAAACCTCTTTTGAGCTACTGTTCGCATAAAGCCCAAAAACTTCCGCTTCACTAAGCGAGCGGTTAAAAATGATGAGGTCATCCACTACACCGGAGAAAGCCCCGTAATCTGTTGTGTTGTAGTACCCTTGTCCTAAAACCAAATTTCCAGAGCTATCTTTTAATGTTCCTGAAACATCACTATCGCTGTCTGCTAAAACCCCATCAACATAAAGCCTTGCAACAGAACCGTTGTAGCTAACGACTGCATGGTGCCAGGACCCAAGACTCAAGTTGTTTTCTGCAGTTAAATTAATCAAAGGATAGCCTGTAGAATTCCAATACTCAAAAACAATATCATTGCCGTCGCCAACATGAAGCGAAAACTCATAATCTGCTACCTTTGAAACAACAGCACCCTTCTTTGAAGAGTCATCTGGCCAAAGCCAAAGCGAAATCGCAAATGAATCCGAACTTGACCAAGAAATATCTGTTAATTCAAATTGCATCCATGTCAGATTAAGTGCATTGCCAAGTCGCCCATAAAGGATCTCAACATCAGACGGATAAGAAGTCGAACTGCTAAAATTCCTATTATCTGTGTAATCCTTTA
>RFLO01000043.1 GCA_003693875.1 Candidatus Pacearchaeota archaeon
GCCCTACATAGATAGTGCCCTTCTAAAGATTTTAAAGACTTATGAGAAATTTTGACAATTGCTTTTTCTATATCGCGCGGGTCAATTTTAAACTTAGATATTTCTAAGAAAAGCCAGCCCTTATATTTTCTTATTGTATCTTTTACGGTTTTGCTCGTCAAATCTCCGGGCTTTATGGATTCTTTTAATATATCAATTTCGAATGATTTTGTTTTGTCGGCAGGTAAAGATTCAATATGCCTAAAAAAGTAAAGATTTGACACGCTAACAAAACTGTCTGCAAGATTATTTGAAATCCCAAGTAAATTTTTTAATCTACCCATAATCCTTGTTATTAGAATAAATTTAAAACTTTTCTTATTTTTGCAGGTTCTTCAAGTGCCCTATTTCTTAATAGCTTTCCCCCTTAACTTTCTGGCTTTATTTTTAAATAGACAGACTTCAAAAAAGGCTTTAGGAAGGGGATTACAATTCTGATTTCTTCAACCTCAACGCATTAAGCAAAACACTAATTGAACTCGCACTCATTGCAGCAGCAGCGATTATTGGGCTTAGCAAGATTCCTGTGAAAGGGTAAAGGATTCCAGCTGCGATTGGAATTCCAAGACTGTTGTATCCAAAAGAAAAGGCCAGATTCTGTTTTATGTTTTTCATTGTTGCTCTGCTCAAATTAAGAGCTATGGGCACATCATTTAGGTCGCTTCTAATTAACACAAGGTCTGCTGATTCTATTGCTACATCAGTTCCAGCGCCAATGGCAATTCCTATGTCTGCTTGAGCAAGAGCTGGTGCATCGTTAATTCCATCGCCAACCATTGCGACCTTAAAGCCCTTTCTTTGCAGTTCCTTAACGTGACTCGCCTTATTTTCCGGCAAAACTTCTGAAAAAACTTTATTTTCTCTAATGCCCACTTGTTTTGCTATTGCCTTTGCTGTTTGTTTGTTGTCTCCAGTAATCATATAGACTTCAAGCCCCATCTCCTGCATTTTTTTTACAGCTTCTGATGAAGTTTCTTTGACCTTGTCTGCAACAGCAATGGCTCCAAGAAGAATTGCGCCTTCTGAAACCAAAATCACTGTATTTCCGCCAGACTCTAATTTTCCTATTTCTTCAACAATTTTTTCACTCACTTCAATACCTTTTTCTTTCATAAGCTTGATTGTTCCAAGAAAAATTTTTTTGCCGGCTATTTTTCCTTCAAGCCCCTTTCCGGGGATGTCTTTAAAGCCTGAAACTCTTGAAAGTTTTAGTTTTTTCTTTTCAGCAAAATTCACGATTGCCTGCGCCAAGGGGTGTTTTGAATTTTTTTCAACAGAGGCTGCAAGCCTTAAAACAATGTCTTTTTTTCGTTTTGTGAAGCTTAGAACTTCTGTTACTTCCGGCGAGCCCTTTGTAATGGTCCCGGTCTTATCAAGAACTATTGCGTTAACCTTGTGTGCTGTTTCAAGAGCTGATGCACTTTTAATCAAAATATGCCTTTCAGCTCCAAGTCCTGTTCCAACCATTATTGAGGTGGGAGTTGCAAGCCCAAGAGCGCAGGGACAGGCGATAATTAAAACAGAAATTAAAATTGTTAGGGCAAAAGATATACCAGATAAAAAATACCAAAAAAGAAAGCTAATTATTGCAACAGCAATTACTGCCCATACAAAGTATCCGGAGATTATGTCAGCAAGGCGGGCTATTGGGGCTTTTGAACCTTGAGCTTCTTGAATGAGTTTGATGATTTGTGCAAGGACAGTATCTTTTCCAACTTTTTCGGCTTTGAAAACTATTTTTCCATTCTTGTTTATTGTTCCGCCAATAACAAGGTCTCCTTTTTTCTTTTCTACTGGGATGCTTTCTCCTGTTATCATTGATTCATCAACGCTTGAAATTCCACTGGTTACTTTTCCGTCGACTGGAATTTTTTCTCCGGGTTTTACAACTACTAAATCGCCAACCTTTAACTCTTCAATTAAAACGCTGACTTCTTTTCCGTTTTCAAGGACCGTTGCTTTTTTTGGTGCAAGACCCATTAATTTTTTTATAGCCTCGCTTGTCTTACCCTTAGTTACTGCCTCTAAATACCTTCCAAGTAAAATAAGTGCGATGATTACCCCTGCCGTTTCAAAATAAAGGCTCCTTACAAAATTTACATTGCCTGCCCAAATCATATAAACTGCATAAAATCCGTAAATGTAAGCCGCTCCAGTTCCAAGGCCGATTAAGGAATCCATGTTCGGCGAGCCCTTAAACAAGTTCCTAAATCCTACAGTATAAAATTTGTAGCCTGCTATTAAAACTGGAATTGATAAAATTGCCTGAGCAAGGGCATAGCGAAGTGGGTAGAGTTCCGGGCTTAAAAAATTTGGAATAAGAGATTTGCTGATGAGTTCAGCCATTGCAAGGTATAAAATTGGCAAAGAGAAAACAATGGCAACAATAAATTTTTTCTTGAGTTTTGATAATTCTTTTTCTCTTGCCTTTTTTTCCTTTTCAAAAGCGTCTTCTCCTTTTTCAGATATTACGGCTTTGTAGCCTGCTTTTTCAACGGCTGATTTTAAATCTGCAATGCTTAATTTTTCTTGCGAGTATTTTACTTTGGCAGTTGAGCTGGCGTAACTTGTCTCAACATCTACTACTCCGTCAAGCGTTTCCAAGGCTGACTTTACAACACCCGCACAATGGCTCGAGCCCATTCCAATGACTTTGAATTCTATCTCTTTTTGGCCTGTATCAATTAACTCATATCCTTTTTTCCTTACAATTTCAAAAAATTTATCTTCGGAAATCTTTGAGGGATTGAATTCTATTTGACCGGTTTTTGATGCGAAGTTAACGTTTGCCCTGCTGACGCCTTCAAGACTATTTAGCGCCCTTTCTATTCCAGCAGCACAGCCGGCGCAGCTCATGCCTTCGATTTTATAGGTTTTCTTTTTCATTTTTTAGCATTAGAGCATCCAAAATAATGCAGTCAAAAGATTTCTTAAACATAGCTATAGGCACCTCTAAGTATTTTTGATTTTTTAAACTGAATCTATTACTCTTTTTAGCTTTTCTTCAACTTTTTCTGCTATTTCTCCAAGCTTGTTGTTTTCAACCATAGCCATCGCTACACTTGGAACTATCGCCGAAACAAAAGTTTTTCCGTCTAAGACATAGACTATGACATTGCAAGGAAGCAATAATCCAATGTCCCTTTCGGCTTTTAATGCCTCAAATGCAAATGGCGGATTGCAGGCTCCAAGAATTAAATAGTCTTCAAAGTCTTCATTTAATTTTTTCTTCAATGTCGCTTTCACGTCTATTTCAGTCAAAACTCCAAAGCCCTCTTTTGCAAGCTCTTCTCTTACTTTTCCTACTGCTTCGTTAAATCCCAAACCGATTTCTTTTTTGTATCCGTAACTCATTTTCTTTTACCTCCCTTTTCATTAATTTTTTTAACAAGAAATATAAAAATAAGTATTAGAATCAGGAGGATTAGTATTGCGCAAATCCAATAAAAAAACCACATTACCATTGAACCTTTTGAATATCCTTCAAAACGCATCCCCATCATTTCACCCATCATGGTGTATTTTCTGCCCGATTGTCTGCAATAAAAACCTGTGCCCATTCTTATGTGTGCCTGCCTTAGTGCTTCGCTTCCCTCCCCACCCATTCTAGCGTCCATTAATTCGTGTTCTTCTCCGGGGTGCATCTGCTCCATGAAATACTCTCCAAGGGCTTCCAAATCAGAATCACTTAGAAAGTCGCAGGATTTTTTTGAGGAGATAATTTCTTTTGCCCTTGAAAAAACAGCTGAATGATTTTCTGTTGCAGCTGCAATTCCCGTAGTTAGGGCTAAAAAGATAATAAGACAAAAAATTAATTGCTTTTTCATCTTTTAGAGAAAACCTTTTTCTTTATAACCCTTATCCAATAAAAATCTAGAACTTAGTTCCATACCCTTTAAATAGGCAAAAAAATTTTTTGTTTTATGAAACGGAAAATTGGGTCAGGTTTTGGTGATGCTGAATTTTATATTCAAATTTCACTTATTGCTGTTCTTTTGGTTCTTTTATCATACAACCTTGGAAGGCTTTCTTCTGGAAGGTATACAGGGCTTGGGATTGTTTCGGCATCAGAGATTATTCCAAGAGGCGTGCCTGATGTTTATGGCTCTGAAATTGGAGTAAAATATGATGATGTTTCGCCGAATAACCCGGGGCTTGCAGACGCCACAATTGAAAAGCTTCGGCAATATGAGGGCCTTGAATTAAACGATGCTCAAATGAAGAGGTACATAAAGATAGGAACTTCAATTTCTTGCGAATATTGCTGTGGGGCAAGAGCCCTAATTTTTGAAAATGGCCAAAGGGCCTGTGGTTGCGCACATAGTTTCGCGATGAGGGGACTTGCCAAATACCTGTTAGTAAATCACCCTGAAATGTCAGACGACCAAATACTCTCTGAACTTGGAAAATGGAAGGTGCTGTTTTTTCCAGGAATACATGAGCAAAAAGCAAAGGTACTTGAGTCTAAGGGAATTAACTCAAAGGATTACATCAATCTTGCAAGCAACAAGTACCGCGGGATTGAAAAAGGCAGTGCTGGTGCCGGAGAAATGGTTGGAGGTTGCTAAGTAAAAATGAAAGGAGGTAAAAATGAGTAGAAGGCTATTTTTGTGGATTGTCATAGTGGTCCTTTTCATCGCTGTTTTATACCTGACATTTTTAGCTGGCTCTTCTACTGCCCAAGGGGCAATTCAGGCTTCGGTTTCTTCAAAATCCGCAGCTGCGACATCGTCCTACGGCGGTATGGTCGGAGGCTGTTAAAAA
>RFLO01000044.1 GCA_003693875.1 Candidatus Pacearchaeota archaeon
AATGCAACACCATGGACAGTGCCGATTTCTCTTCAGGCGTTATAGTTAGCGGTATTGCAAGGAACCCTTTTGAAGACAAATGGTACTTCTCAACTGCTTCTTCAAAAAACACAAGCGAGTTCAGGTTTACTACTACTTCTTATAGTTTTAATTACCAACTAAAAGACCAAGGCATAGGATATCCGATATATGAAAATTTTGACCCTAACAGCTCTGTTGATTTTGTGACTCTCAGCTTACCAGCGGACCGGAATTACTCATTTATGGTTTATCCACAAGGTGGGCCCTCATTCCCAGTAAAAATTGACATAGCAAATATTGCTAATGGAACAAATGTATCGGGGTGCGGACTAATTGACGAGAACTTAACAATAGACTGCACGGGGCTTAATCTTTCTACAAATCTGAGAAGGCTTTCAGGGTATGCTATTTACAACTCTTCACTTTCAGAGCAAAACTATACAAACTTTACAATTATTGGGTATCTCCTTGAATCTGGTGATATGGTGTTCAGCGGGGCTACCCTGCCACCAAACATGAGCCAATTTTCACCAGAGGGAGGCTCGGACATTTTTAATACAACAAGTGGTTTTTATAATATGACGGTTCCAGGAGCCGCTCTTGGAGCAAATCTTATTCTTTTTGCAACCGCAGCAGTAAATCTTTCGGGAACAATAAAATATTACGGAGGGTTTAGAAACATAACCGTCGGTTACTCTGGGACAATTCCCCAGTTAAATTTCACACTTTATCCGCTTATGGGAAGCCCAAGCAACTTGTCCACAGGTCTTGGGGGGTCTGGAGGTTCTGGAGGAAGCAGCACAGTTTACACGGCTTTGAAAAGAATCAATTTTGTTAATGAAACAAACGATACAGTAACCGGAGTGTTTACCGAGATAATGGTAGATTACAGCTCGGTTTCAGGTTCCGGTGTTTCATTTTCCTGGATGGCTGATGCACAAAACGGTTATGTTGAACTCCCACTGATTAACCAAGCAGGAGTTGCAAGAATTGAAGCATTCAATATGAACTATGCACCACGCAAGGGAAAGATATCAAAGATAGACTTGGATTCTTCACAAGCATACAATTTTACACTAAAAAAGTTTAAGCCATTCAATCCAGAGAATTCAAGTTACAATACAAATTCCATAAACTTATCTTTTTTCAGGAGCAATTCAGAGTGTAGTGTTCCAAAGCCCGGAAGTTCTTGTTCTGCTATGAGTAACACCAATGTCTCAAACTTTAATCCACTAACAGTTATGATGAGCGGAGCTAAGATTGATTTTGAGATGAAAGACCCAAATAGTGGCATAGTTGTAAGATATATAGATGTAGACATGCTGGCGTCTGGCCCCCCTGATGCAATTTTTGACCCGACAGCCAACAGCTCTTCTAGCGGTAGCTCACTTGAAGAGGCATGGCGATTTGGTTCAAGCGGGCCAGAAATTTACAAGAAAGTTTTAATTGGGGTTCCCTACAACACGACTCAGATAAACTCATCTTACACCGTAAGGATAAATATAACGCGATTCTACGATGATGAGAACCTTAATAATTCATTTTGGAAACAGGGAGTTAACTCAACAAGTCAGCTTTCAGGAACAGATTATGAGGAATATGCAAGCGATGATTACAAGGAATTTATAAATGGTACCGGAGTTTTATGCTCAACAAGCGATGAAAATTTAACAAGTAGCCTTTGTTACAGAGATTCTTCTAATGGGATGCTCTGGTTTGAAATCCCACACTTCTCAGGAATTGCCCCAACAGTCTCTGCCTCCTCATCTACAACAGGACCTTCTTCTCCAGATAACGATGATAACGATAATGGGGGTGGTGGTAACGGCCGAGGAAACAACGATAACTACTTTTACATATTCAACTTTCTTGCGACAAATAAGCAGATTGAGGAAGGATACACAAAGTCCCTTGCCAAAAAAAGCATGGTAAGGTTTAAGATTGGAAACGAAACACACTCGGTAGGGGTAATAGAAGTTCTTACAAAGAGTGTTAAAATAAATGTTTCCTCTAAGCCACAGCAGGCAGTTTTAACAGTGGGTGAGTCCAAAAAATTTGAAGTAACGGGGGACAAATTCTATGATGTCCTTGTAAAACTAAATGGCATAGCAAACAATCGAGCAAACCTAACCATAAAAAAGATACACGAAGAAATAAAGAACGAAACCAACCAGAAGAAAGTAGAGGATAGAGGAGAACCATCAAATAATAAGAGTCCAGAAGAAAAGAAAGAAAAGACAAAAACGAGCCTTACGGGTATTTGGATTAGCCTTGTTGTAATTGTTCTGATTGCCTTGGGGTGGTATTTTTCAAAAAGATACAGGAGCTCTTCAGAATCAGAGACAGGCCCACTTAAAGAGAAAACATCAGGTCAAAAAAGGAACAAAAAGAAAAATTAGTCTTTATTTTTCTGCAAGTTAGTGTCCACTTGTCTGCAGGGTGCTAACAAAAGCAAAATTATCAAAGAAAAATCTTTTTACCCTGGCAAGTGATAAGTAAGCTTTAAATACTTCTTAAACATAAAAAGCTTATGGTGGGAGAAAACTACCTTGGCTTGAAGGTTTCTCCTACTCCTAAGTCTATTAAGATTAAGTTTTGCTAATTTAGCGGTCACCCTTAAAATGAGAAATTCTTTGTTGGGTGCCGCTAAACCGGCCCATGGGCTTGAAAGAGAACATCCCTTCTGTCTTTTGTGTGCAAAACCAATAACGCATCCAATTTGTCCTTTTTGTATCTCAGAGGGATTTTTTACGTGGATGGCAAAATTTCCAGAGGAGTTTAGAGTCTGTGATAAAGTCAGGGGGTTTCTTTCAAATCACAGACGCTTCAGCGGAGGGGTGCGTTGTATTTCTTGTCACAAAAAGCGCGCCTCCGTCTGCCCAAAGTGTTTTACAAATTTTCTTTATCAAAAAGTAAAAGAAGCCGGATTGGGGGTTCGTGCTCTTTTGGAATTTCTTTTTATCTTTAACTTCGACTTCGAGCATGACACCTATTCAAAAGAATTAGAGCATCTTGGAGGCTTTTAGCTTTTAAAAATATTGAAGCTAAAAAAGGATTTAAATAGTCTTTGTTCATAAAAAACTCATGGAAAGCAAAATAATTCCAAAAACAATCATTGGATTGCTCCTAATTGGGTTTGTTGCCTTCGTATCGGCAACACCAGCAGAGTTAAGCCCAATAGAACCAGCGATTATTTCGGACAAAAAGGAAGACTCAAATTTTTTGCAACAGGACATTGAAAAAAGACTTTATGCCCTATCTCAAAAAATAGCAGGTCTTGAACACATTTTGTTTACAGATGACAAGGTTCGTGCAAGAGCCCTAAGAGACATCTTGTTAAGAAAAGGAGTAACTGACAAAAAAAGTCTCGAAGAATTCATAAAATTCAACAAAATTGATGAGAAAGCCTTCAACATAAAAGTTCAAGAAGCAGTTGATTTCTTAAAATTAGCACAATGGCACGGTGCAAAGGCATACGACTTTTTTTTACAAAAGGATTTTTCAAACGCCAGGAATCACATTGACTTAGCAGAAAAAAATCTTGAAAAATATTTAAAATTAGAAAAAGAGCTCACAATTTTAATTAACTCGTGGAAAAACCCTCGGGAAAGTGATTTAGCTTCACGAATTTATGCACTCTCACAAAAAGTCGCAACTCTTGAAGCAAGGCTTTTTACAGACGATGGTGTCAGGGCAAAAGCCCTAAGAAAAATCTTAGAAGATTTGGGAGTTGGAAAAGAAA
>RFLO01000045.1 GCA_003693875.1 Candidatus Pacearchaeota archaeon
CTTTCAAATTCCTTTTTGTTTTTTTCCATATAGGTTCTTACTAAATTAGCTTTTATTAATTTTCTTCCATAAGGGGCTCTGTTGAAAAAGTCTTAAAAGAATATGGTGCATGGTAATCAAAATTCACGCGGGCAATGCCAAAAAAAGAAGTTAAGTTGGTTAAAAAATTAAAAGGTTTGTTGAAACAGCTGAAGTGTCCGAGATTTCTGCATCATTTCGACTGGAAAGTATGAGTTCGGGCAGCCGCAGTTGCTTTGCTGCTTAAAGAGGTTTGCAAGATGTCTTTTAGGAGAGTTAGTAACATCCCCTCAATGCTTGGCTTGCCCTTGCCTGCGCATTCTGCTTTGTGTAAGATGAGAAAGAGAATTCCTCTGTGGATTTGGGAGAAGTTGTTGCGATTGACAGCCGGATTTAAGCATGAGAAAGTTGCGATTGACGGCACTGGATTCAGCAGGACAAATCCGAGTTACCACTATGTCAAAAGGATTAATCGACGGAAACCTGTCAAATCGTATGCAAAACTTTCTGCTTTGTTTGACATCAAGAAAAGAAAGTTTTGCGCAATAAGGGTTAGAACAAAACCAAGACATGACATTCAAGACGCAAGATATCTTTTAGAAAGAACAGAGATACAAAAAACTTTGTTTGGAGACACTGCTTACGATGCAGAATGGTTGCACGAGTATTGCTTTGAGAAAGGAATCCAAACTCAAATAAAACCGCGCAAGAATGTTAGGAGAGGATTTTATCGGAAGAAGCAAATGAAAAATTACTCTCCCAAGGAGTATCATCAACACTCGTTAATTGAAAGCGGGTTTGGAAGTTTGAAACGAAAGTATGGAGGTGCTGTTTCTGGCAAAAGCATTGCGAGTGTGAAGGCAGAGATTTATTGTAAGGCGATAGCGCATAATTTAAGATTGGCGCAATAGAGATTTTCAACAGAGCCGTGCTAATTAGCATAATTTAAAAAGGATTTCCTTCTCCCTTTTACTATGAAAATAGCCCACATATCCCCAGAATTTTACCCTGCAATTGGGGGGGTCGGACAAGCAGTGAGAGAACTCGCGAAGCGCCAAGTTATGGAAGGACATGAAGTTCATGTTTATGCCCCTGCTTGGGATAAAGAAAAAAGAATTCCTCCGGGAGATGCAAAAATTGATGGCATTTTTGTGCACAGAGTTAGATACTGGTTTAAAGCAGTAAATTTCATGACTTTCTGGCCAGGGTTGTTTCTAGAATTGGCTAGGAACAACTTTGACGTAATCCACAGCCATCTTTTTGCACACCCTCATTTTGTAATTGCCTCTCTTGCAGCAAAGTTAAAGAAAACCAAACACATTCACACAACTCACTGCCCATGGAGTGACGCGCCTAGATCCTTACTCGGAGAAATTGGCATTTTAGTCAGCTACAACCTTCTTTCTAGATTTTGTCTAAGATTTCTAGTAGACACAATAATTGCAATAACTCCATGGGAATTTAGTTTTATAGAAAAGTATGGAGGAAAGGGAAAAATAGTTTACATACCAAACGGCGTGGATGAAATTTTTTTCAAAAGATTTAGAAGAAATGATTTTAAAAGGAAGTATGGAATTAAAGAAAAGCTAGTTTTGTTTTTTGGAAGATTAAATTATACGAAGGGGCCAGAACAATTTGTCGAAATAGCCAAGATAATTTTAAGTAAGAGGGAAGATGTTAGTTTTCTGATTATAGGTCCTGATGAAGGAATGCAAGAAGAGGTATTAAGAAGGGTTGGAAATGAGAAAAAAATTAAAGTTCTAGGAGCTATTAGAGATAGAATAGAGATAGCAAAGATGTATCAAGCAGCCAACATTTACGTCATGCCCTCTTACAGGGAAGGCTTGCCCTTAACTTTGTTCGAAGCCATGGCTTCTGGCTGTCCAATTGTTGCTAGCGCTGTTAACGGAATTCCTTTCGAGATGAAAGAACCAGAAAATGGATTTTTAGTTAGTTATGGAGAAAATAATAAATTTGCTAAAAGGATAATTGAATTACTTAACAACAGAAAGCTAAGGGAAAAGATATCAAAGAATAATAAAAAGTTAGCAAAAAAATACAATTGGGACGGAATTGCCAGAAAAACAATGCAAACCTATATGAACTCAACAAAATGATAACGATAATAATCACAGCATGCAGAGAACCTAAAACCATCACCAAAGCAATCCTACGAGTTGCCGATAACAAACTACCAAACTCTGAAATTTTAGTGGTTGCTCCAGATAAAGAAACTCTAAACGAGGCAAACAAAATTAAAACACGGGTAAAAAATTTAAGGATTATCAAAGACTCTGGAGAAGGAAAACCGCAAGCACTAAACCTAGCAGTTTCAAAAAGCAAAGGCGGCATTATAGTGTTCACAGATGGGGATGTGTTTGTTGGAAAGAATGCCATTAGATGCCTAATTAGCCATTTTAAAAACAAAAAAGTAGGTGCAGTTACGGGCAAGCCAGTTTCCATAAATCCGAAAGAAAATAAATACGGTTACTGGGCGTATTTGCTTACAACCATAGCGCACCTAAGAAGAAAAAAAGCGATGCTTAAAGGAAAAAGATTTTTTTGTTCAGGATATTTATTCGCAATTCGGAAAGAATTATTCCCTCAATTACCTAGTGAACTATTATCCGAGGACGGTTATATCTCTCACTTTGTGTACACAAAGGGTTATGAAATAGCCTAC
>RFLO01000046.1 GCA_003693875.1 Candidatus Pacearchaeota archaeon
AATCGAATACCTTAAAACAAACAAGCTACAAAGCGACTTTATCCTAAAAAACCAGAAGCCAGAAAACGGAAAGATGTTCTCCCAATTGAAAAAAATAATTGATTTTGTGATGGAACATTCCAGAATTAACGGTCTTCGTGATTATTCTGACCAGCTAAACGAGGTTATCAACCTTTTCAGAAATGATAAAAACACAATTCCTAAATTTGAGCACGTTCTTGTAGACGAATTTCAAGATGTAAACTCAATTCAGATGGAACTTATACGATTGCTTGAACCTGAGAACCTTTTTTTTGTTGGAGACCCAAGACAATCAATTTTTGGGTGGAGGGGCTCAAGAATAGACTATATCCTAAGCTTTGAAAAGGAAAATAAAGACGCTGAGATTTTATACCTGACTAAGAATTATCGAAGCTCAAAAAAAATAGTTGAATTTATGAATGCAATTTCATCAGAATTTAGTCTGCCTAATCTTTCTTCTACCAGGAACGATACAGGAGAAGTAAGAATTCTTGAATTTGAGAATCCTGAATCTGAGATAGCTTTTATTGTTGAAAGCATAAGGAACGATTATGAAAAGTTCTTGGATACCTTTATCCTGGCAAGGACAAATCGGCAAATTGAAGAGATTTCAAAAAGTCTTTCGATAAGAGGAATCCAGCACAAAATAAAAACTGATGAAGGAACAAGGGGTAGCGGCAAGCTCACACTTGCAACAATCCATGCTATAAAGGGTCTTGAAGCAGACGCAGTATTTATAGTTGGAGCAGATGACAAGAACCTTCCGTGCAGGGTTCCAGAAAGTCCGATTACTGAGATTATAAGGGAAGAATATGACCGATTTTCCGAGGAGAAGCGTCTTTTCTATGTTGCAGTAAGCAGGGCAAAAAAGAGGCTTACCTTAACTTTTAGCGGAAAGCCATCATACTTTATAACAGATGAGCTAATGAGCATTGCAAATCGTCAAGCTTAAAAAGTGAATAAGACAATTAAGTTAGTCAAATGAAACACAAACTTTCTATAACCCTAATCCTCCTTGGGATGTTTCTTGTAACCCAAATAATTGGAATTATAGTGGTTGGTTCATATGAACCCCATGGGAAAGATTTGCCCTTTGGGCTCAAAAACCCGTCTCAGGAATCAAACCCAAGCTTTGTGTCAATTATCATTTCGTTTCTTATAGCTTTCGGTCTTGTGTTTGCACTTATGAAACTTAGGCTTAGTATTGTAATTCGGGCCTGGTTCCTTTTTGTTGTAGCTCTTTCACTTGGCATCTCCATAAACGCTCTTATCAAAGGCCATGTTCAAAATTCGCAGTTAATATCGATTATTATTGCATTTTTTCTTGCTTTCTGGAAGATAATGAAGCCGGGAATTTTAATTCACAACCTAACAGAGCTTTTTATATATCCAGGCATTGCGGCCGTGTTCGTTCCACTACTTACGCCCGTGACAATAATTTTTCTCTTGCTTCTTATTTCATTTTATGATATGTGGGCTGTTTGGAAATCCGGAGTTATGCAGAAAATGGCTAAATTTCAAATAGAGGAGCTAAACATCTTCGGAGGCTTCCTTATTTCTTCGGCCTCCAAAAAAGTAAAGAAAGAAATTGCAAAGATAAGGCAAAAGTACAAAGGTAAGAAGATACCTAAAAGAATTGCGAACAAAAAGTTCAAGGTTAATCTTGCGATACTTGGTGGTGGGGACGTTATTTTCCCGATCATTGCTTCAGGAGTATTTGCAAAGAATTTTGGGCTTTTGCCGGCAATTTTTATAACGATTGGGGCGTTTTTAGCTCTTACCTACCTTATGTTTAGAACAGAGAAAGGAAAGTCATATCCCGCAATGCCTTACATATCTCTTGGTATTCTTGCAGCAATAAGCATCTGGAAAGTCTTTTTCTGTTGCAATTAGTTTTTAATAACTGCCCGATAGACTACCAGAGAATTCCTACAGTTAAAAATTTGATATCCTTAAATCTAACTTTTCCATCCGGTATTCTGTTGTTGTCTCCTTTTGTTATAAAATAAACCCCTTTACCGTCTATTCCCTTCTCAATTACCCTGTGGACAATAAGGCTTGTTCCCCACTTATAACTTATAATGTCCCCCACATGAATTTCGTCTGGAGAACTTGGCACAATACGGATTCCGTTAGCCCCCGTATCAAGAACGGGCCTCATACTGCCTGTTGGAGCATATCTTGAGATACTTGCGCCATTAATTTTTATAATTATCTTGTCATCCTTTATTATTATATTTTTTTCCTTTATGTGGTCTGCTGGTGCCTTTACTTCTGAAACTCCAGCCGCACCAAGCGGAAAAGATTCCCCAAGGTACAACAATCCAAAGAAAATTATCCAGCATGATACAAAGCCCATTATATAGGATATTATTATTTTCATTAATAAGTAGTAACATTTAAGCTTTATAAATGTTTCGTCATTAGAAAGTAGTTATGACGGATTTTCAAAAAAGCGTCATAATGTCGCTGAAGAGTAAATAAGCCGAAAAGCCCGAATTTCAGGGTTTCAGGCTCTAAAACGCTAATTCTGAAAAAATGAGA
>RFLO01000047.1 GCA_003693875.1 Candidatus Pacearchaeota archaeon
CCGCCGCTAACCCCGGGACCGCCCTCCGGCATTCCACCCCCCTCTGGCTTTCTTCCAACACTTAAAACATTTGATTCTCGAGGGCCATTAATAAGAATAACAAATGTATCTAAGAGGTTTCTTGCTTCAGATTCTACTTCTGGTCTCAAAACAAGTTCAAGATCTCCTTCAAAAAAAGAAAACTCAGAACCCAAAAATTTTTCATCAAGAAAAATGAAGTGCCTAATAACCTTTGAAGAAGAAAGAGGAACTTCAAAACTAAGAATCTTATCATCATCTAAGATATCTTTCTCAAAAAGATTAAGTTTTAAAACTTCACCTTCACAGAATCCATTGGTATAAATACTAAAATAGGCCATATCGCCTACAAACTCTCTTGATTTTTCCCACAGGATTTTCTCAACAATACACTCTGTTTTGGCATTTTTTTCTTTTTTCTTAGGCGGCTTTTCAGTTTTAGGTATCTTTAGTACTGCGCTCTCGTTATGCCCCTCACTCTTTTCCTCAATAGAAGAGAAAGGTTCAACAATCTCAAATTTATCGGACCCTTTGCCATCCACAACCTCTACCTCAAAAGAATTGCTCTCTCCACCGAGAGTTATAACGCTCATCTTATATTTCCCAGCCGCAACTCCGGGAAAAACCCTTAAAAGAACAAGAGATTCAGAAACAACGCTGATAAGCTCCGGATCAGTCACCAAGGTGCTACTAACATTGATTGCCAGGGGCTCAAGAAAATTCCCACCTTCAATCTTTAAAACAGTCTCCTTATCGTTGCTAAATTTTGATGGACTTATCTTTTTAATAAACGGTTTATCAGAAACCTCTTCTGAAACAATAGTTGCTGCTACAAAATTAACAAAGAGCAAAATAAAAAGCAGATATCCCAGCCTTACAAACCTCATCAAAAAAAAAGAAATAATAACCTTATAAGCTTTCCGTCACTAAATTGAAATAAGGCGAACCTTGGTTTCAGGGACCCTTCCAAAAGTCTTAGCGGCAACAGCAAATGCTCCAAGTTTCTCTGCCCCAACGACAACAGAAGCTGTAGCATTCGAAACAAGGAGGACAAACGCTTTCCTGCGGCTCCTCATAAAAGAAAGGCGCGAAGAAGGAACATTGCAGATAGGCTCAAGAGATTCATCGAGAACAAGAACATTTCTGCCCTTAAGCTCCGAAGAGAGCTCACGAAGCTTTTCAATTTCCTTTTCCGTAAGCTCTCTTTTTCTTCCGTTTCCAAGTTCAGCTTCAATATTTTTCAAAAATTCTTCTGCTGGAACCTTCTTCCTAAGTGCTTGCAAAATCTCTTTCCCCGTTAATTCCTCTACCTCTTTACCACTTGGAGCCATAGCAACATAAGCAACATTTGCATTATCGCAGACATTCTTGGCAATAAGCTTTCCTCCGCGGTCACCATCTACAAAAAGAGTAATCTCTTTTGTCTCGCCAAGCTTAGCAATAGTTTTTGGGAACTTCGTTCCATGCATTCCAATAGCATTCTTAACTCCATGTCTTAGAAGGTTAATAACATCTGCACGACCTTCCACAACGATTATCTCATCGGAAGATTCAACTTCCGGACCAGCCGCAAGGCCTTCTTCACCGTAAAGAGTAACCTTAGCAATCCTTGAAGACTCCCTGAGCTCATTTTCAATCTCAACAGAATCCATCCCCGAATTCTTTATGTTAGCAAGAAGCTCTTTTGCCCGTTCCATAATGTAATCTCTTTTAGAACCCCTAACATCAACAATTTCTCTTATTGTTATCTTAGCATCAGTTGGCCCGATCTTGTCAATAGTTTCAAGAGCAGCCGCAATAATCGTTGTTTCTGTCTTGTCAAGCGCAGAAGGAATGACAATTTCTCCCTTGGTTCTGCCCTCTTCGGTAGTAAGCTCTACTTCAATCCTTCCAATTTTGCCTTCCTTTTGTAGTTCCCTAAGCTCCATATCGGGACCTAAAAGCCCCTCTGTTTGTCCGAATAATGCTCCAATAACATCCGGCTTTTGAAAGGGCCCTTCAGCCACAAAGTCTGCAACAATAGAATACTTTATTGATGATGGACTAATTTTTGCCATTTTCTCCTTTCAAACCTAACGTCAATTTAGTTAACGAATTGCCAGTTAGAAAAATACTTGCTCGCCATCAACAAACAAGGTAAATGTGATAGTGATTGTGACAACCAAGTTTTTCTAACTGCAAAAATAAACAATCTTCTCCATTTTAAAAGTTTTCGAAAAACGAGGCCTGTTAATAAAAAATCCAAAAACTCCTTGAAAGTAACAGCAGAAAAAAGAAGCATGAAAAAATTCATAAAAAGAAGTTTTGAAAAAATTCATAAAAATTTAAAAAGGCAAAAGATAAGGAAAATAAAAAGCCCAAGTCACGGGTTAAAATGTCCGAAAAAGAAGAAGTTGAATTTGAGGAGGGTGACTTCGATTTCTCCGAAGAAGCCGATGTTGAATAGTTCTTTTATTCTTATTTTTTGGTTCTAAGCGGAGCCTATCTCCCATCAAAAAGTCTGGCCTCACGAAAAAGGCCAAGAGCCTTATAGGTTTTTTTAAGCTTCTCACGAACCGCCATCTTCTCAGAATCGTCAAGGTTCATCCTCACAAGCTTCTCATAAAATTTCAGGGCTCCGGCTCTCTTGCCGCGAGATTCAAATTCCTTAGCCATAACAAAATAAATATTTTTTTTGGCAAGTTCGACCCTTGCCAATTGCTCTTTGTTTGCATCTCTTTTTGCACGAACAAACATCTCCTCCGCATCATCAACCTTTCCAGCCTTACAGAAAAACTCTGCTGCCTCAAGACAACTATCAATCTTTTCCCTAAAAGTCACATCAAGAGCCGCCTTTTTAGACATTGCCCTTGCTGCCCTCTCAAACATCTTCCTTTCTCCATAAAGCAGAGCTAATTTCTTCAAAATAAACCTCCTTATCTCTAAACTAAAGCCTGAACTCTTCAAAGCAGATTCAAGATAAGCTATTTTGTTTAGGTCCGTGCTAATACTTGAAAGTTTATCTTCGATTTCTTCAATACTTTTCTCTCTTACATCAAACCCCATAACAAAAAAAGCTCAACTAACTTTTTAAGAATTTATATAAAAATAAAAACAACAATTACAAAAGGGAATAACCCTATATTTTTTTCTCAACAAGGGATTTGCAGACACCGGCAGCAACGGTAATTCCCGCATCACGAATAGCAAACCGTGCCATATGCTGGTTTTGGTCTGCCGTTTCCAAAACGAGATTACCGACTGGCTTAATCCTTACGATGGCAACGTCTCCGTTCTTAATGAAGTCTGGGTTTTCCTCTGCAACCTGTCCAGTGGCTGGATCCAACTTTGCCTTAAGCTCCACAAACTGGCATGGAACTTGGGCAGTATGGACGTGAAAGACAGGAGTATATCCCTTGGCAATAACTGTTGGGTGATTGATTACTGCAACCTGGGCTTCAAACTCTTCAACAAGTTTTGCTGGAGCTGCAGCATCGCAGATAACATCTCCTCGAGCAACATCCTTTTTACCAATTCCCCTGATGTTAACTCCAATATTGTCTCCTGCTTCTGCTTGTTGAAGCTGCTCATGGTGCGCCTCAATGCTCCTGACTTCTCCCTCAATTCCTGTACCGGACCTGCCAGGCAAAACAACAACCTTTTGTCCAACCTTCATAACACCTGTTTCAATCTTTCCAACTGGAACAGTTCCAATCCCCGTGATATCATAGACATCCTGAATTGGCATACGAAGTGGAAGGTCCACTGGCTTTTCCGGCTGAGGGAACTTGTCTATTTGTTCAAGAACTGTTGGGCCCTTGTACCATTGCATCTTGTCAGACTTTTTAACGACATTGTCACCAGCCAAAGCAGAGCAAGCAATAAAAGGAATGCTATCAGGATTGTAACCTGCAAGCTTTATCACTGCAGACACATCCTCTACAACCTTCTTGTACTTATCTTCAGCATAGTCAACAACATCCATCTTGTTGACAATAACTGCCAACGCCTTAACTCCCATTGTTCTAAGAAGCCATACGTGCTCTTTTGTCTGCGGTTGAACGCCTCCATCAGCTGCCACAACAAGAAATGCTGCATCAGCCTGAGAAGCGCCCGTAATCATGTTCTTGACAAAGTCCTTGTGCCCTGGAGCGTCAATAATAGTGACTTCATAATTCTGAGTAAGAAGCTTCCGATAAGATAAGTTTATTGTTATCCCTCGCTCACGCTCCTCTTTTAAGTTATCCATAGCATAGGCAAATTCAAGGCCTGGTTTCCCATGCTTTTCTGCCTCCTCCTTGTATCTTGCCAGCTCTTGCTCAGAGATAGCGCCGCCATCAAAGAAAAGCCTTCCTATAGTGGTCGACTTTCCGTGGTCTACGTGTCCTACAAAAACCACATTGATTCCGGGTTTTTCTTTAGCCATTTTCCAATATTTAATTTAGTTAACTAATGTGTCCACAAAGAACACAAGTATAATCTGTAAAGTCGGTTTTTAAAAGTTACTGTTGAGCGCTTTGGTAAAACCTTCGCAAAATTTTACCTTGGGATTGTTATGCCTAACCTTAATCAACAAATTTTCTCACTATTGATTCTCTGCTAACCCCTTCCTGTCCCTGATTTGCCTGATAACTTTTTCTTGCAACTCGCTTGGAAGCCTCTTGAAACTCTGAGAAACAAGAGACGACACGCCGCGCCCTTCGGTAGCACTCCTCAGGTCTGATGTCCAGCCAATCATCTCCTGAACAGGTATTTCTGCCTTAATAGTCACGGTGCTTGCATCCTGTTTAACATCAATAAGATTGCCGCGCTTCTGGGAGATAAGACTTGTTATCGCCCCCATAAACTCATTTGGCGCCTCAATCTGGTGAACTTGAACAGGCTCATAAATCACAGGATTTGCCTTTGAAAAAGCTTCCTTTATAGCATTTCTTACAGCAGGATAAACTTGGGCAGGACCCCTGTGAATCGCGTCCTCATGAAGCTTCATATCAACTACTGAAACCTTCAACTTATGACACGGCTCTCTTGCAAGAGGGCCTGCGTCAACCACCTGCTCAAATGCGTCAATGATAAGCTCTATGACCTCGCCAATCTGAACAATCCCCTTCGTTCTGTCAAGAAAAACACATCCCTTGTAAATATCCCTGTACTGGCCTGCTTCTTCTCTTGATATTCCAAGACTAACAAGAGTCTCATCAAGGCTTTTATCCTTTTTCTTAATTCTGCCTTCTGGAAGTTTGCCCTCGGCAATTGCCTCAACTATCGAATCTTCAAGTGGCTCAACAGTCATAAAAAAGTCATTATGTTTATTTGGACTTCTCCCAACAGCAACATCGCTTTTCTTGGAAACAGATTCACGAAAAACAACAATTGGCGGACTACTTTCAACTTCAAGCCCTTTCTCAGTCTTTATCCTGTTCTCTATAATTTCCAAATGAAGCTCCCCCATTCCAGAAATCAACGACTCTCCAGTTTCTTCGTTAATCTCAATTCTAAGAGAAGGGTCTTCTTTTCCAACCTGCCTTAAAACTTCAATTAGTTTTGGTAGGTCTGCGGTCTTCTTAGCAGAGATAGACTTTGTAACAACTGGTTCAAAGATGTGGCTTATAGCCTCAAAAGGTTCTATGGGATTTTTTGAAACAGTCTCTCCCACAAAAACATCCTTAAGCCCAACTATTCCAACAACATTGCCTGCAAGAACTTCGTCAAGCTGTATCCTATGTGCCCCCTTATAGATTGAAACTTGTTGTGCCCTGACTTTTTTCTTTGAAAGGTTCATATAAAGTTCATCACCTTGCCTGATTCTCCCAGAAAACAAACGCCCGGCAGCAACTTCTCCTGCGTGAGGGTCTATTACAATTTTTATCGGAACAAATGCAACCTCCCCGTCAATATTGCAACTAAGAAGATCTTTTCCTGCCTTGCTTTCCAAATCTCCGTGCCATATTTTTGGAATACGGTACTTTTGAGCCTCTACAGGGTTTGGATGTTTATTTACAACCATAGTTAAAACAACCTCGTGAAGCGGAGCCTTTTTAGCTAAAACTTTATACTCGTCTCCGCCCGCCTCATAAGCATCAATTATGTCCTTAAATGTAATTCCTTCCTTTTGCATATAAGGCACTGAAAGTGCCCAGTTGTGAAATGCGGACCCAAATGCAACAGAACCTTCTCCAACTGAAACCTGCCACTTGCTTCCAAACTCCTCTTCTGCAATCTCAAGAATAAGCTTATTGACATTGTTAATTATTTCAATAAATCTCTTTTGCATCTCCTCTGGTGTAAGTTTTACCTCGCGAATAAGCCTGTCAACTTTGTTAATAAAAAGTACAGGTTTTACTCTCTCCCTTAAAGCCTGACGAAGAACTGTTTCTGTTTGTGGCATAATCCCCTCGCACGCACAGCAAAGAACAATCGCCCCGTCAACTGCTCGCATCGCACGTGTTACATCTCCTCCAAAATCAACATGCCCAGGAGTATCAATTAGGTTAATCAGGTAGTCACTGCCCTCAACATTGTGAACCATAGAAACCGATGCCGAATCAATTGTAATTCCCCTCTCTGCCTCGTCCTCGTGAAAATCAAGAGTTCTTGCCTTTCCTGCCAACTCCTCACTCATCATACCGGCTCCGGCCAAAAGATTATCCGAGAAAGTTGTTTTCCCATGGTCAATATGGGCACAAATCGCGATGTTTCGTATTTTTTCTGGAGTTTTTTGAAGTTCCTTTACCCTTGAAGTCATATCTGCCATAAGAACCCTTAAAAAAAACAATTTAAAAACTTTTGGTAGAAATATGGGCAAAAACCTGCTCTTGTAAGAAATATGCTCAAAACCTTCAGTAAACCCGATAG
>RFLO01000009.1 GCA_003693875.1 Candidatus Pacearchaeota archaeon
CTCTAAATCATACGGTATATCAAAGGTCCTTTTTTCAATAAGATACGGTCCCAGCTCTTTTAGCGGAAAAGAACAAAGCTCTGGCTGTAGCATTAGCGAAGTAAAATTTGTTGATGAAAATCTTGTTCAAAAATACGGGGCAGTAGTTCCTGTAGCCGTTAAAACCGCCGGTTGTTCAGAGGGTAGAAGAATAAAGGTAAGTCTTTTTGAAGATGATGGCATTTGGGGAAGGGACCTTGTAACGGAAGGTACCGCAGTAGTTAAATCTGATGGGAGTGCATTGGCCTTCCTTATCCTTCCAGAAGATTTTGCCGAGCAATTTGGTGGATTCTTCGAAGGTGGAGAGCTTGAGCTTTATGCCGAAGCAGGAGTTCTTAAAAAAGGTGAGGGGGCAGACCCTTTGACAGGCTATGCAGTGTCTCAAACCTCCAATTCAATTCTTTCAATTCCTGTGTCTTCAGCTGGACCTTCCTCGGCAAGGCCTAAAATAAATCTTATAAATCCCTCACAAATCTACTCTAATGGTGATGTTAATGTAGAACTTGAGGTTTCTAACCTCTACAATAATTTTGGCATCCTGATAAATGGGGTTCTGATTCATCCGAAGTTTGTAAAAAAGATTGACTACAAAACCATTTTACTTTACATCCCCCCAATCAATATCCCGTCAGGAAAGTATAGCATTAGGGTTGTGACTCTTAGTGGAGTAAGCAATGCTGTTGACTTAAATGTTATAAAGTTTAGTGGAGCCTACAGGCTTAATTGCCTGGATTTTGTTGACTTTAGCAGTTATGCTGGTGGAACAGCAACCATTGCCGCAATTGTCACTAATAGAAAAAACCAGAGTTTTGTTTATGCTAACGTAGGTCCTTTTCCTATAAAGACAAATGCAAAACCTTCTTCAAACCCTCGGGATCCTACTGGTAAAAAAAATGAATTAATAATCGTCTTTCCATTAAAAGAGGTTCCAGCTAGCTCAAAAGTCCCAATAATTGTAAAAGCCGGGAGTCCGATAAGCTTTACTCTTGGCCCTTTCAATCCAAGTAGTGTTTCCCTTAGTATTGGCACATATAAGGGCAATACGGGAGGAGCTTGGACATCCTCAATGTCTCGTTGCGTTTATTATTAGGTCCCCCCACCCAGAATCGAACTGGGACATCGCGGGTTCTGCAACACGAGCTAAAACGCCATCATACTTATGCACGATAGTACCATGTCCGGCGCATTTCTACAGCCGCGTGTTCTACCATTGAACTATGGGGGGTTAAGGCTTTAAGAAAAAATTTGTTTATAAACTTTTAGGAAAAATAAGCCGATACAAATTTGCCGATTAAGTAGCTTGTTAGAACCACAACTGCAGTCATAACGATATGAATAGCGACGAATTTGTAGGGGTTTTCTTTTCTTGAAACTGCAAGTTGAAAATTAAATATTATTAAGAGTATGGTTGCCCAAATAATTCCTAATAAAACTCCAAGAGAAAGTTTAAAAAATAATATCGGAACGAGAAAGGACAGTGCGACAATTAATTTTGTAAAAAAAGTTGCAAGGCTTGTTTTCCAAATTGAGGGATATTTTTTCATTTTGTTTGTTTCTTCGGATATATGCATCCCGAAAGCATCCGAGAACGCGTCGGCTACTGCAACAGTCAAAATACCCCCTACAACTGCAATTTTTAATCCGGTCCCTTCAGCAAGGCCTACCATTACACCGATGGTTGTTATAATGCCAGAAGTAAGACCGAAGCCAAATCCCTTCTTTGTAGCAATATTCATTTTCAGTTAAGATTACAAAGATTTAATAAGTTATTTATCTATTTTTTAGTAGTGACAACAGAAAGATTTAAAAACCAGGCAAATATTTTTTTCATATGGGGCTTTTTACGAAACTGGACCTGGAAAACTTTGAGGATGTGGATATAGGTGAGTTAGAGAGAACGCTAAAAAAGTTAGATCTTCCTCGCGGTTCTTTTAGAATTACGGTTCCCGTAAGGGATAGTGAAGAGGCTTACCTTGGAATACTTGAAAATAAAATCCTTAAGAAAAGAATAATCCCGGCAAATGTTATTTATGGGATCCATGAATATGATGATATTGAAGGATTAAGGAGGGATAGTTTTCTAAGATTGACTGATGTCTTAAGATATGGATTCAAAAATTCGGGGCTTTTTCCGGGAACTGCCTTTAAATCAAGAGAGAGCCTCCCCGATGAAACTTACATAGGGCATATTCTTGATAACCAAAGGCTCGACCCATCGTCACATCCAGATACCTCGGGTGATCGCTATTTTTTAGAGATAAGAAGATTTACTCCGGTTTCTCAAGACCCGCTTCCTGCCAGGGAGGTATTTTTTTCATACTCTGTAAAGCGCACAGATGTTCCAAATATCGCGTTTAATGTTATTTTGGGCGGCGATGAAAGGAATCTTGAAGAAAAAGAAAAATTCTATTCCAAATTTTTTCAAAATAAGGGGGTGAGATTTAGAATATGGCCTCCCGTTTTAAACTAATTAATCTGTTTGAATAAAAAAGCTGACAATTATAATTTTGGGATATTTTGAAAA
>RFLO01000010.1 GCA_003693875.1 Candidatus Pacearchaeota archaeon
CAATGGACAACGGTGGGCAAGAATAGATAAACTTATAAGGACACTTTTGTCTCTATATGGTATAGTAAGAACCATGGAGCTACTGGCTGATAAGGTTTAACGCTCTTATTGCGACTTGTTGCAAAACTTTTAATTTCAATCCTCACAAGATTTATATACTCTGGCATATATTTTTTTATATGAAAAAAGAGAGTAAAAAAATCTTAAAAAGGTGGGTTTTTGTGTTTTTTGTAACTGCCTTAATTGTCTATGGGGTCTGGTTCTTTCTTTTCAGATATGTTGAATGTAGCAATTTTTCATGCTTTAATGAGAGGCTTCGCGAGTGCAAGCCAACTGTTTTTGTTAGCGGAGACAAGATGGTTTACGAGTATCGGATTCTTGGTCCAGGAAAGGATGGCTGTGATGTGAATGTCCTTCTTTTGCAAGCGGAGCTTGAAAGAGAGGATTCGAGTGAACTTGAAGGAAAGGAAATGGTCTGCACTGTTCCAAAAGGGGTTGTTGCATTGCCTGAATCGGACATTGATGCCTGTCACGGCCTTTTAAAAGAAAGCCTTCAAGACAGGATAATTCAAAAGCTTCATAATTATATCGCCCAGAATATAGGTAAAATTAATCTGGGGGTTGTTAAGCCGCCAAAAGTAAATCAATCACGCTGAAGCTCCTTTTTTTTATCAATCAGTTGTTTCCTTTCCTCCTCAAGCATTCTTGTCCTGATATCACTTATCTTTTCAAGAATTCTTTTTGCCCTCTCAGGCTCTTCACGTGCAACATTTAACACATATAAAATTTTTCTGAGTATATCATCATAAGATTCCCTTTTATGCTCCCTTAGTTTTTCGAGGCGAAGCTTTGTTTCTTCTAATAATTTTATCGTAGTTATCTTACCTGCCTTAGCTCTTTTTTTATTACTCATTTTGACAATATTTTGTATACCTAAGTATACTTTTTAAATTTTTTTGTCCTTTTAAAATTACGACAAAAAGTAAGGTTTAAATACTCTTTGTTTGTTAATCTGGTAACTAAATTGGAAATAAAAAAATGAAAGGAAAAGCATTTTTGGTTTTTGCCGTTTTGGCTATATTCCTAAGTGTTCTAGGGGTTGCTTCAGCAGGCGAGATTGCCCGCTCAGGAAGCATCTATACAGAATTTAACGGTGTTGGACTTGGACCGATGGTTACAATGGCAGGAGTTGTTGGAGACACAGTCCCTGTGAGGGTCACTTTTGACTCGGCAGCAAACCTAAGTGATGTTCGTGTGAAAGTTAGGATGGAAGGACACCGTGAAGAAGTTTCTGCTTCTTCAGAGAGATTCGATGTTATTGACGGCGTTACCTATACCAAACTTATTTCACTTGAACTTCCATCGGATGAGAAGACCGCTTCAAAAGAGTATACCCTATACGTTGAAATCTCATCTGCTCACGATAGGAGTGAAGAGCAGTATACCCTAAAAATTCAGCGGGAATCTTACTCTCTTGACATCCTATCAGTTGACTACCCTACGCAGGTTTCAGCAGGGAGCATTGTTCCAATATCTGTTGTTATTAAGAACACCGGATACAACAGACTTGACGATGCATATGTTGTAGCTTCAATAGCTGCTCTTGGCATAAGCTCAAGAGTCTATGTTGGAGACCTTGTGGCTATTGAAACACCTGACCTTGACAACGAGGAAGATTCTGCTTACGGGAGAGTATACCTACAAATTCCAGAAACCGCAAGCAATGGAGTCTACGACCTTGAAATTGTGGCTTACAATGCAGACGCAAAGACAAAGGTCGTAAAGAAGATATCCATAAAGAGCTTGGCTCCTGAAAAGAAGCCAGAAGAGATAGGAGAAGGTAAGAAAGAAGGGACAGAAACTATAACAACAGGCAAGACGGTTGATGAGGAACAACATGAAGAAGACTCCACTTCGGTAGTTGCATTGACTGTTGTCCTTGTAATTATCTTTGTGGTGCTTCTTGCAGTTCTTGTTGTCCTCTTAACCAAGAAGGAAAAACCAGCCGAAGAAGTTGAAACAAGTTATTATTAACCCCAATTTTTTGTTTTTGGATTTTTTCTTTTTTTATTTTTAATAAGGTTAATAGTTTTTGAAAAGTTCCAAGGTAGGCAAGTGAGCGTTTTATAGGTTGGTGTTATATCTTTAGAGTAGTTAGAAGATTGAAAGATTTATAAACCTTTGGCGCTTACATACCCCAATATGAATCAAAAAGGTAGGTTAGGATATACATGCACTAATGAAAATTTGAAGGGGATAGTTTTAGGCTTAGACCTCTCTCCAAAAGATTCTGTTTTAGCAGTAGCGGGTTCAGGGGACCAAGCTTTTGCATTTTTGGAATTTGCAAGACAAGTTAAAGCAGTCGATATTGTTCCTGAACAAATTGAATTAATGCAGCAAAGAGCTAAGGCATTGCAAACTAGGGATTATGATGGATTCTTGAAAGTAGAGGGTACTGGTTCTGCTGATGGTTGGTTGCATGGGCAATACAGTCCTGAACTTAAAATACTTAATGAAATGAGAAGAAGGGAATACTTTGTTGAAAACTATCCTCAAAGATTAGAAAGAATTCGAGCAAATTTAGGCAATTTGGTAATTGCTGAACCTGCGAATATTCTTGAAGTAGCACAAACAGAATCTGGATTTTCTAAGATTTATTTGTCAAATGCTTTTTATTATAGTGCCCCTGCCAGTCATCTGCCTGTAACTCAAATTTTAGAGAATATTGCAAGAAATCTACCTATTGATGGCTTGATTTATGTTGCTAATCATGATGTATTATGTGATGCAAGAAGTGCAATATCTTTTCATGTGACTGAAGATTATAAAAGAAAGGCTAAAGATTTATATAGGATTTTAGATAAGGACTGTGATTTAAGAGAATCCTCATTTCTACCTCCCGAATTAGAATTAGATGAGGGTTTATCAAAACAAGCTAGGGAGCATGAAGTAGATATTTGGAAACCCGCAGTTTATAGAAGAATTAAACCCAAAACGCATTTAACATACCCGGGTTTTTCCAGATTGCACATAATGTATCCGGCTTTACGAAGCTGCAAAGACCATTCTAACAATTGGAAAAAATCTTCTGGCGGCTGACTTTGTTTGAAAAACACGGGGGGCTGAAGATTTGCGGTTTTCTGTTTGTAAGATTTGCAGAAACATCTATAAATTTTTCAAAACGCCAATAATAAAAAGTGTTTATAATAAACTTGCCATAACAATTGTTTACAAAATCGAAAATATGGGCTGGTGATTCGAAGAGTCAATTTTACTTTGTCAAACTTTTAAACTTACAATCTTTGATATATTGTCCTGCATAGATACACCATAGAGGTTCTTTGCTTCCGAGATTAATGCATCGTTGTGTGTGATCACTATGTATTGACCAGATAAAAGATATCTTTTTATTAATGCCGCAAGAAGTTCTGAATTTCTTTTGTCAAGTGCAGCATCAATCTCATCAAAGATGTAAAAACAATATGGGCTATATTCCTGTATTGAGAAGATTAGTGATAGGGCAATTAAGGTTTTTTCCCCTCCAGAGAGACTTGCAACATCAAAATACTTTCCCCTGGATACTTTTATGAGTATGTTTAATCCGCCAGAGAAGGGGTCTTTTTTATTTTCAAGTTCCAGAAAAGCGGTTCCTTTTTTTGATAAGTGAGCAAAATTTCTTGTAAAATTCTTGTTTATGGCTTCAAGCGTCTTTAGAAAAGCTCTCTTTTTCTTTCTGTCAATTTCCTTAATTATCTCCAATATTTCTTCCTTTTCTCTTTGTATTGAGTCCACCTTTTCTTTTATTGTGCGGCATTGTTCTTCAACTTTTTCATACATTTCAAGAGCTTTCATATTCACACTGCCTATTCTGGATAGCTGAAACTGGGCTTTCTGTAACTCTTCTCTTAATTTTTCCGAAGGAAGTTTTAAGGGAGACTCTTCATCCAAATCTTTTAACTTGTCCTCTATTGCACTTTGTTGAGCCTTTATTTGAGCCTTCTGGATTTTTAGATGGCCTATGTGGTCTTCAAAATTTTTAACCATGTGTTCAAATCCTATAACATCAGTTTCTTTTGCTTTCTGCATATCTTGTAACTCGCTTTTTTTAGAAAAAAGCTTCTGAAACTTTTCGTAAAGTTTCCTTTCCTGCTCTTCTTTTTGTTTCATAAGTTCTTCTTTCTCAGATATTTTGGAGTTAATTTTTCTTAATTCAATTTTACAGTTCTCAATGTCGCGGGCAACAGCTTTTTGTTCTATTGAGAGGCGGTTTATTTCCTTTTGTTTGAGTGAATACTCTGATTCTACATCAATCTCGGGAAAGTTAATCTCCTGAAGCCTTACCCTTATCTCGTCATATTTCTCCTCAATTCCGCGTAAATCCTCTATTTTTTCCTTTAGGGAATTTAGGTTCTTAGATATTTTTTCAATTTCTTCTTCCTGCAATTTTTTCTGAATATTTAGCCTCTCCTTTCGCTCCTCATTTTCATAAATAGACTTTATACGTATCTCATCAAGATTTAGTTCGTTTATCTTGTCGGTAAGCTCTTTTTGTTTACCTTGAAGTTTTTCTATTTCCCCTAAATTCTCCAATCTTTTTTTGGAATTCTTTGAAATTTTTTTTCTGGCTTCTGCTACTTTTTTTTCAGCCTCATTAAAAATCTTATTTTTGTGCTCTTCGCAAACCTTTTGCCGACAAACAGGGCATGTTTCAAAACTTAAGACCTCGTTTTTTAACTTCTCCTCGTTTTTTATGTTTTCTTCGAGAACCGCATTTTCCCTTTCAATTTTGGAGTTTTCCTCTTCAAGTTTTTTTAATTTATTTTTTGTTTCTCCCAAGACCTGCAATGATGAGCCTCGCATTTTGCGTATTTCGTCAATTTTTTCAGAGAATTTCAAGTCCGCCCTTGTTGACTCTATCTTGCCACTCAAAAAACCTATTTCTTTTTTTACCTCCCTTAATAAGTTTAATTTTTCCTCCCTTTTGTTTTCGGCTGTTGCTATTTCAGACCTTAGGTGATAGAAAAGGCGCCTTTTCTTTTCAAATTCGTCCAACTGCTTTTGCAGCTTTTTTTGTTTTTCCTTTTCCTGTTTTAATTTTGGATTTTTTGTTTTAATTTTTAAAAGCTCATTTTCCATTTCAGATATCTTGTCCTCATAATCCTTTAGCCTTTTTTCTCCAGCGAAAATCCTTGATTCAAAATTTTCCTTTCTTACAAGAAGCCCCGCAAGTTCTGCTTTCAGGTCGGATATCTCGCGGTGCAATACTTCCTGTTCGTTGCTTGTTGCAGATTCTATTGTCTTCTCAATTTCGTCAATTTGTTTTTGCAATTCACTGATTTCTCCTTTGCTTTTTGAGATCTCTCTTTTTGTTTTTTCTATTTCTTCGCTTTGCTTTGAAATCTTGTCTTCAATCTCTGATATATCTCTTTCTTTTTCCTTTACTGAGTTCAACAAAATTCCTGCTTTGCATCTTTTGATTTTCCTTTCAAGACGCTGAAAATTCAGGGCATCGGCTCTTTCTTTTTCAAGATTTTTTAGATAAGAGTTCCTTTCACGAAGGATGGTATTTACCTCTTTTAAACGCTCTTCCGTCTTTTCTAATTCTCTAAGCGACTTTTGCTTTCTTGTCTCATAAATTGAGATTCCAGCCACTTCCTCTATTATTTTTCTGCGCTCTTCGGGGCTCGACTTTACAAGGGATTGGATTTCTCCTTGGAGGATGATGTTAAAGCCGTTCGGGTCTATTCCTGCACTTGACAAAAGCTCAATTAATTCTTGACGGGTTTTTGTTTCTCCGTTGATTTTATAAACTGAATTTCCGTTTTTTCTAACAATTCTTCTAATTACTACTTCTTTTGAATTTAGATTAAAGGAGTTATCTGAGTTGTCAAATACAAGTTCTACAAAGGCTTCTTGAGCTGCCTTGTAAGTTTTGTTTCCTGAAAATATCAGATTTGCCGCTTTTGCCGCCCTAATTGACTTTATTGAAAGACGCCCCAAGACAAAACAAAGCGCATCTGTTATGTTTGACTTCCCTGAACCATTAGGCCCGACAATAACATTCATTGAATTTTCAAAAGGAATCTCGGTTCGCCTTGCAAAACTCTTAAAGCCCTGCATCACCAGCTTTTTTATGTAAGCCATAAGGCGGAAAAGAAAGCAGGCTTTTTAAGG
>RFLO01000011.1 GCA_003693875.1 Candidatus Pacearchaeota archaeon
CCCTTGATTCCTCATCATAAATAATCCTTAAACTAACTCCCTTAGCAGCCCTTCTTTTGTGCCAATCCAAAAGATATCCTCCAAATAGAATACAAACAAGTCCATAACAAGGAAGAGATGCTTCGAAAAGGGCTCGAAGTCCTTATCAAAATAATGGGGACAGGAGGAATCGAACCCCCATCTTCCGGTCTGGAGCCGGACACCCTACCATTAGACGATGTCCCCTTTTACGAAAAAGAAGTTCCGTCTTTTTAAAACTAACCTAAACCATCGATTTCATCTCCTCAATTTCAGCAGAAGAAATTGCAGTGCCTTTAAACTTAACCCCGTAAAGGAGTGCGTCAAGGGTCTGTCGGCCCTTCTTAAAAGGCAAAAGCCCCTTTTCATAAGCTAAAAAGAGAAGCTCAGAAGACCGTATAAATTTAAAATTTTTAAGGGAATTTAATTTTGAGAAATCAAGACTTAGTTGGTCATGAAGTTTTCTTTCCATTAGTTCCTTTAGATTTTTTGGAGCCTCTATTAGCATTCGTGTTGTTCTTTCATCAATTACGATGACATTTTCTTTAGAACAAAGGTTAGAGAAGGCAAGGCATGATGCTTCTCCCTCATGGATTAAGTTGATTTTCTCTTTGCTCTTCGCATAAGTAAGGGTGCTGTTAGCAATCATAAGGATACGGCAGGTTTCCTTTTCAAGCTTATCATTTTGCACGAATAAACTGGATTTCTTTAAAATTCCGTCATCTATTAGCTTTTTTACCTGTATGGCCTCTAACTCATATTTTTTTATTTTTAGCGGACGACTAACGACTTCATTTGTAACCTGTGGGGTTATAACAAACTCGCCTTCAAAGATTTCTTTCAACCTTCTTAAAACTCCCAGAAGACCCGACATCGTAAGGGAAATTATGGGCCCTGCATCAAATATCAAAAATTTCATTTGAAAATGTCGCGCACAATTTTAATTCTTTCTTTTACAGGCATGCTTACTGCAATCTTGGCTTCACTTATTGAGGATTGTCCTATGTATGATGCCAGATCCCACAGGCTTATTCCCAAAAGACGTGCTGTTTTCTCCGAAGACAACCCATGCTCATAAAGCTTAAATGCCTTGTTTATTTCGGCTTTTCTGAAAACATCGCTGATGTAGATTCTAAGACTGCCTGAAATCTTATTAATTGAATTCCTGATTCTTCCAAGATGCACCCGAACCTTATCAATCTCGTCTTTTTCAAGATGTTTTACGGCAAATTCAAGGTTTTTTACGACAGAATTATAAAATTCGTCCCATCCATCCATTCTGCGGTAGTTTTCTCTTGTAAAAACCTTGCTTAAAGCGTATACAAGAACCGCAACGATAATGTTGTCAGGATCCTGCGAAATTGTGGCGGAGTGAATTGTCTGATCGGAGAGGGATTTTAACTCATAGGGATTGTTTTCCAAAATATCGGCTCTTGCTTTTCGTAAAATTCTTAAGATGTTCTCTTTTTCCTTCATATTATTAATGAAACAACAAGTTATATAAATCTTCTTAAATTCACCCCAATATGAGAATCCTCCTTGATACAAATTTTATCATAACCTGCGCAAAAGAAGGCATTGACTTTGAGAGATTGGCAAACGAAATTATCGATGAGAAGATTGAATGGATTGTTCCACAGGAGGTGTTAAATGAGCTTGGCAATCTAAAAGACAGGCGCGGTGTCAAGGTAAAAGACCGCCTTGCCTCAAAAATCGGATTTGAAATTTTAAGCAGAATAAAGCCCAAGGTTGTTGAATTGGGTTGTAGAAGTAATGTTGATATAGGGATAATCAATTACATCCTTGGAACCGATATTGTTTTGGCCACCTTGGACCGTGAGATGAAAAAAAAGACCGGCAACAGAATTCTAACAATCAGGGCACGTAAAAAACTTGAACTTCAAACGCGTTGAATGTATCCTCTTTTTGGCCTAAACAAATCGCCAGCTTTTAGAAGTTTTCCCACAGCTTCGTCAATATCTTCTACTTTCATTTTTCCCTTTAATGCTTTCTCAAGCTCTTCTAAGGGGATAAGTTTTCCAAGCCTGTTCTCAAGAGCTTCAATTGTATCACGCACCATTGCAATCTTATTTCTCTGTGATGCTGGATTTCCGCTGATGCGGTCAATATCAATTGTTTTTGTTTCCTCATCGTAGCCGACTTCAAGAAGATAGCTTTTCACAAGTTTGATTGCAGCAACTGCATCTTCTCGCCTAACCTCCTTTGAAAGGCGCATTCTTGCATGAGCTTCAGATAACCTTACAAGAGCCTCAAGTTGTCTTGCTCCTATTGGAATGGGCCTGTTTGGGCTGTCTCCTATCTGCGGCTGGTTGCGAAGACCAACATAAAATTTTTTCATTTCATCAATTGCCTCATCTGTCAATACCGGGTTAAACTTCTGCCGCGAGTAGGAAACATATTTTTTAAGGATTTCCTTGTCAATAACATCGTGCTGAATGTCGCGTTTGTGCTCACGCAAAACATGCATTGCGATTGACTCATCCCTGTCCTTACTTGGAATATCCCTCATAATGAAGATAGCATCAAATCTTGAAAGAAGGCTTGGCAAAAGATTGACTTGCTTTGGAATTGATTGGGTTGGGTCAAATCTTCCGAATTTTGGGTTTGCGGCGGCAAGAACAGATGTCTGGGCTCTAAGGGTTGCCTGAACTGTTGCCTTTGAAACGGTCACCGTCTGCTGTTCCATTGCTTCGTGCATCGTAGAACGGTCTTCATCATTCATCTTATCAAATTCATCAATACAGACAAGTCCCTTGTTTGCAAGGACCATAGCTCCTGCCTCAAGACTCCAACCACGAAGAAATTCATCGCGCACAACAGTGGCTGTAAGACCTGCCCCGGTAGCAGATTTTCCAGAAACATATCTTGCACGCGGTGCAACGCTTGCCATAAACTTCAACATCACTGACTTTGCAACTCCGGGGTCTCCTACCAGAAGAATATGGATGTCTCCTCTTGTGCTTGTGCCGTCGCTTCTTTTCTTTTTAACTCCTCCAAAGAGCTGGAGAGCCAAAGCCATCTTTACATACTCATAACCCCAAATTGATGGAGCTATGCTTTTTGCCACCCTTTCCATAACATTTTGGCCAGCGGCAATTTCACGAATTACCCTTTCTTCCTCTTCGCTAACTTCAACTTCCTCAAAGCTCTCTTCCATCGGAATTACATTGTTTGCTTCAATTGCCAAATCAAATCTGGTAAGCTTTGCTCCTGAAGATGACGAAATCGTAATCTCCTTTAAGATTCCTATAACCTTTATCCTGCTGCCAGGCGTTGTTCTCATCTCCATTTTTGGGTCCACCAAATCTTCCTTTAAGAAGACAGAAATTCTTTTCGGCTGTTCTCCACCGCTCAAACTATCCGGAGCTTCCTCTACAATCAGAGCCTGAGCGTCCACCATGTCTTTTGAGATTTCCTTAAATCCCCCCCGCCTTCCACATGAACACCTTGTTGGTTCCCTAAACTTCTTGTCAATTTGAAGAATAGAAATTATTGTTCCGCAGGAAGGGCACTCAAACCTTGCATTTGTCACCTGTGGCCTAACTTCGCTTGCCTGTCTGACAATCCCTTCAATGCCGATAAGTTTTCCAAGATGCTTTGCCCTTATGTTTCTTATCATAACTTCTTGGCTTTCCGTTATGCTTGTAAATCTCGCACGCGGATTGTTCGGAGCCCATTCAAGTTCCTCTAATGCAAGCTCCAAAAGCTGAATTGTCTCTTCTGGTCTTTCAATTAGCATTTCTGAGAGTTCCGGAGAAAAGGAAGCAAAATCTTCAAAGCTGATCTTTACAACTCTTTCGCCTGCCTTTGCAGTTTTACCTATTTCTGCACGATGTGCTTCAAAAAAAGACCGAATCTCCTGCAAGACTTCGTCTTGATTTATCATTGCCTCCTTTCCTTCCATAAAATGGGAAAAGGTAGGGTATTATTTAAGTATTATTGGGATCTTATAATCGTGTGTATTATTTTACGAAAATTTATTTAAATGGTTAGGTAATCTTCTGTTATGCATAAAATTCCTTTTATAGGCGCTCATGGAATTCGTAAAACTACCTACTGCCATGAAATAATATTTAATTTAAAAAAGCGGGGCATCAATGCGGATTACCTTGGCGAAGTTGCAAGAGATTCACCTTTTCCTGTTAATGAAGAAACAACAGAGCATTCACAACGCTGGATTTTGCATACCCAGATTTCGCGTGAGCTTGAATTTGAGTCAAGGAACCCCGATGTTCTTGTTTGCGATAGGGGAGTTTTGGATAATTATGCTTATTATGTGCGTGCTTTTGGAAGAAATCCTGTCCTTGATGCTCTTGTCCGCGAACACTCCAGAACTTACTCTGCAATCTTCAAAATTCCTGTAACTAATTTAGATATTGAAGATGACGGCTTTCGCTCAACAAGCAAGAGCTTCCAGAAGGAGATTGATGACATCGTTGATTCCCTCTTGTCTGAATTTAGAATCAAATACATCTCATTTAGGAATATTGAGAGTACTTTAAGGCACATCACTTCTGAGGTACTTGGAAGATAAATTAGTTATAGACAAATTTAGGTCTTGCTAAAATTTTCCCTTCACTGGATACCCTATACACGGCTATTAATTGGCCGTTGCAAAAACCGGCAAAAAACTCGCCGTCTTCAAAGTTTGGAATTTTGACAATGTCTGACTTGAACAGCGGCTTTCCGGTCAAAAGACGTTTTATTGATGAACTTTTCAATTCTACTTCTGGCATAACCATCTTTAGGGCTTCTTCTGCTGGAAGAATCATTTCTTTCAGCGGCTTGTCATTTCCCTTCTTCCACTCAGATACTGCATTCTCAAACTCACTCAATGTTTTTATGGTGCTTTCATCAAAGATTCCTGCAACTGTCCGCCTAAGTTCTGCCATATGGGCTCCCCCGATTTTTTCTCCAAGGTCAGAACAGATTTTGCGAATATAGGTGCCCCCCTCAACCTTGCACTCAAAAAGGAAATTGCGACCCTTTTTCTCAAGCAGGTTAAAAAAATAGACTTTTCTTTTTCTCAGTGCCCGCTTTACTGACGACTTGTGTGGCGGTATTTGTTCAATTGTTCCTATAAAATCTCTGTTAATTATGTCCTGTATTTTTGCCATATCGCTTTCCTTGTGGGTATGGAGAACTCCCACATAGGTCTTATCGTGCCTCATAAAAAAATCAGAAAGCCTACAAGCTCTTCCAAGTGTAATGGGCAAAACTCCTGTTACTTTTGGGTCAAGCGTTCCCATGTGGGAGGCTTTGTTTAATCCAAGCGAGCTTCTTACAAATTCAGTAACTGCAAAAGAAGTCGGGCCACGCGGCTTGTCGATGTTAATTATCCCAAAATTTAAGAGTTTAGAATTCATTTTAGATAAATTCAACCTTGAATTCGCCTTCAATAATTTCGACTGCACCTGTTACGTCTTTTAAGTCTTGAACAGCTTCCTTTATCAACTCAATGTCTTCTTTTGGTAAAGTTAAGCGAATCTTTGCGTTCATTGGCTTCTTTGCGGCAGTTTTCTTTGCCCTGACTTTTGCAAGAATGCTGCAAAATTCATCAAATTTTCCAGAGTCTCCTGCATCTTCTATGGGTCTTGGCCACTTAGAGAGATGTATTGACTTTTCGCTCTCAAATTTTTTAAAATGTTCAAGATAGATGTGCTCTGTTACGAAGGGGATTATTGGAGCAAGCATCTTAATAATTGAAAGGAGAGAAAAATATAAGGTATACCTTGCAGAAGCAGTTCTTTCAGACTCATTGTATATTCTTTTCTTAACTATTTCAAGATAATTATCCGCAAAATCTTTCCAAAAAAAGGTTTCTGCTTCCTGCTTAGCCCTTGAGTATTCAAAATCTTCAAAGGCAGAAGTTGCATTTTTTATCGTGTTGTTTAGTTTTTGCAAAAACCACCTGTCTATTTCTTCAAGAACTGGCTTCTCTGATGGGGAAAAATTTCCAAGATTCATAAAAACAAAGCGCGATGCATTTACAATCTTCGTTTCAAGCTTTTTTGCAGCTTTTAAGTCTTCCTCGTGATAATCCAAGTCGCTACCAAGCCTTGTTGAAGATGCCCAATATCTCAGCGCGTCTGAACCAAAGCGTTCCATTATATCGGAAGGCTCAATATAGTTTCCCTTTGATTTGGACATTTTTTCCCCATGAAGAGAAACATTTCCTGAAACCACAATATGCTTAAATGGAATGCTATTGTCATAGAGCATCGACTGGGCGATAGTGTAAAAAGCCCAAGTCCTTATGATGTCGTGACCTTGCGCCCGCATATCAAATGGTGGCTGAATTTTTTCATCAAATGTCTTTGAAGCAATTAGTGGCGAAAGAGAAGAAGTTGCCCATGTGTCAAGAACCATTGATTCTCCTCTTGCATTTTTCCCGCAATCCGGGCACTCTTTTGATGTAGCTGTTGGGTCAACGGGAAGCTCATCCTCTCCTGGGAGGATTTCTTTTTGACAAGAGTCGCAAAACCATACGGGAATTGGAATCCCAAAGTAACGATTCCGTGAAATGTTCCAATCCCACTCCAGTCCTAAAACCCAATTCTCGAACCTCTTGAACATATAGCTTGGATGCCACTTGATTTCTTTTCCCTTCTCAATTAACTCTTTTTTCTTGTCAAGAATTTTTATGAACCATTGACCGACTGGCAAAAACTCAATTTCTGTTCCACACTTGTCGTGGGTATTTACATCGTGAACTATTTTTTCACTTTTTACAACAAAACCCTTTCTTTCAAGTTCTTCTAAAATTTTTTTTCTTGCCTCTTTTATCGGAGTGCCCTGATACCCTTCAATGGTCAGTTTCCCATCTTGGCTAAATATTATTTTTTCTGGGAGGGAATACTTCTTAAATGCCGCAACATCATACTTGTCGCCGTATGAACATACCATAAGAATGCCCGTTCCCTTTTGTGGGTCTGCTGACTTGTCAGCAATTATTGGAACTTCCTGACCAAAAAGAGGGACAATTGCGGTCTTACCAACAAGTTCTTTTGCGCGAGTATCATTTGGATTTATAAAAACAGCCCCACAAGCTGCAAGAAGTTCTGGCCTTGTTGTTGCAATCAAGATTTCAGAGCCGTTCTCTTTTACCTTGAACTTTATTGTGGAAAACTTTGACTCAAGCTTTTGGTCCTCTAACTCTGCCTGTGCAATAGAAGTTTGACACTCAGGACACCAGATTGTCGGAAAGCTTGCATGATAAATCCTTCCCTTTTTGTAAAGTTCAATAAAGCGAAGCTGGGCAATTTTTTGAGAAGAGTAACTTATTGTTGAGTAAGGATTCTCGTAATCTGCCGAAATTCCAAGGCGCTTCCAGTCATAAACAAACTCCGGCATAATCTCTTTTAAGGTCTTAAAGCAAAGCTCAACAAACTCTTTTCTTGACATTTCTTTTGACTTCACCTTCTTTGTTTTTTCAACAAGGCGCTCGGTTGGCAGTCCGTTGTCGTCTGTTCCAAAAGGATAAAAAACTCCGCAAGTCATTCTTTTATACCGTGCAATAAAGTCCTGCTGAGAATAAGAATAGGCGTGTCCGACATGCATTCTCCCAGACACTGTTGGCGGCGGAGTGTCAATTGAAAAGGAACTTTCCGAAATCTTTGTTTTGTAAATTTTGTTTTCTTCCCAAAACTTCAAGATTTTTTCTTCAATTTCCTTTTCATTATATGTCATTTAAACATCGGACTTTTCGTTTATTTCTTCTTTCCAAAAATTTTCAAACTTTGACAAATATTTTTTAATAAATTTCAAAAACTTGCCTCTGTAAAAGTCTAAAACCTCATCTATGAACTCACCTTCCATTCTATCCTGTTCCTTGCCCATGCAAAATGCTATTTTTTTGTTTTTTCTTGTGAAGTACATCAGATAATCAATAATCTTGATTATTTCCTCCCTTTCCTCCTTTTTGATAGATTTTGACTCATGAAGGTGGATTGCATCCGTTGGCGCGGGGTATACCCAAGAATAAAGCTGACTTATCCAACTATTGATGCCTTCGATAATCCAATTTGCCATTTGCCGCGAGAATCTTCTGCTGACCGCTTTTTGTGAGAGCACCATATCCTCAATAAAGAAATAATTTTCAATTTCCTCATATGTTGCACTAAAACCAAGCCTCTTCTTAGTTTTTTCAAATTCCTTTTTCAAGGAGTCTAATAGCTCTTCCTGCTCCATGCCGATATCAAAAAAACTTCTTTTAAATAATTTGCTAAGAATTCTTTTCAAGAAAGTCCATAACCTTGTTATAAACCGTATCGCCAAAAAAGACGTCTCTTACCCGGCCCTTTGAAAATGAAATAAATGTCGGATACATTTTGACAGCAAATGCTTCCAGAACCTCAGGAATATCGTCTTTATTTGCTATTGCAACCAATGAGTCGGGGTTGGCAGCTGAAAACTCCATTAACCATGGCTTTGCTTTTTCGCAGAAAGGACAGCCGCTCTTGTGAATCATCACTACTGCCCTATCGCTCATGATGAACTCTTTGAATTCATCCGTACTTCCAATAACTTTCATTTAAATTACAATAGTTTTAGAATTTATAACTTTTTTCATTTTCTTTTAAGGAGCCTATCATAACAATCCTTAAAAAAGAAGCAAGATTTTTTCAACAATGGAAGGCGAGCAAAGAAAAAGAAACATTGCTTACAAGCTTCGCATAGGAGACATCATAAAAGGGCGAGCAGTCAGTGGAGAGGGCAGGTTTCTTTTTGTAGAGATTGGAGATAAAAAAGTTGTAAGAGTAAACATCATTGCAAACTGCGTTGATAAGTTTGTACAGGATAATGAAAAAAAGTACGCCTCCCTTACGGTTGATGACGCCTCAGGCCAAATAAGACTTAAAGCTTTTGGAGATGACATTGAAGTTTTCAAGGGCATTATGCAAGGGGATACCCTAAGGATTATTGGAAACCTTAGAGAATGGAACGGGGAAATTTATGTTATTCCAGAAATCCTAAAAAAGATAGACCCGCGCTGGCTTTTGGTAAGAAAGCTGGAAATTCAAAGCTCAAGAAAAGATGTGGGGGATACCCCCTCTGTTAAAGCACAGATAATCCAGAAAATAAAAGAAGCTGAACCGGAAGGTGGAATTGAAGTTGATGCAATTATCCTTGACATAGAAGCGAAACCAGAAGTTATAAACTCTGAAATAAAAAAGCTTCTTGAAGAGGGGATTATCTACGAACCCCGCCCGGGAAAGCTCAGATATCTTGGATAATGGGAATTATTCTTGTTGATATGGACGGAGTCATAGCCGACTATGTTGGAGGAATTGAAAGAGAACTTTCACATGCGGGTATTGACCCCATACCAAGAAGCATGATGACCAGGTATGATTTTTCAGTTTATTCAAAAGAAGCTCAAGAATTCATAGAGGAGATTCCACAAAGAAGGGGATTTTTTTATTCACTTAAGCCTGTTGAAGGGGCGCTTGAAGGCGTAATTGAACTCTCAACTCAAGACGAGGTTTTTATATGCTCTGCCCCGAAAATAAGTTCAAGATACTGCCATTCAGAAAAGTCTGAATGGATAAAGAATCATCTTGGAAAAGAGTTTTGCAAAAGATTAATACTTGCAAAAGACAAAACACTTGTGATGGGGGATATTCTTTTAGATGACAGGCCAGATGTTTTTGGAATTGCTGTGCCTAAATGGAAACAAGTTCTATTTAGACAGCCGTGGAATTCTCATATACAAGAGATGCCTTCCTTTTCATGGAGTGAGGGAATTAAAAGATTTTATGATATAGTAAGAACCTTATGGGATTAGAAGAAGAACTAAGAGCAATGATTGATAAAAAGTATTGTTCTTTTTTAGAGGAAACTACTAATGCTCATGGGCTTTTTGTTGATACAGATTCTTCTTGTGAGGCTCTTAAAGCTGATGCAGCAAGGGGCTTTTATAAACGCTTAGTGGAAATAAACGCCCTTCTTGAAGCCTATTATCATCTTTTTGGCTCTTATGGAATTTTTGCCAAATTAAAAAGTTCAATTTCAGATAAGATTCGCGGACTTGAGAAAATGTTCTATATCATGGTAAAGACAATGGACAACGGTGGGCAAGAATAGATAAACTTATAAGGACACTTTTGTCTCTATATGGTATAGTAAGAACCATGGAGCTA
>RFLO01000012.1 GCA_003693875.1 Candidatus Pacearchaeota archaeon
AACGATGGAAACTACACCTGGTATGTCCGTTGTGCCGACGACGCCGGCAACATCAATCAGTCAGCAGACATCAATTTCAGTGTTGTAGCCCCGCCAAAAGTCAGTTTGCAGTCTCCGGCGAACAGAACATATACAAATGAATCGTCGATAAGCTTCATCTATTACCCTTATGATGCCGTGGGTATAACAAATTGTAGCATTTATCTTGATGGAGCCCTGAACAAGACAGATACGGGTGTTTCAAAAAACCAAAACAACACATTTACAATTTCGGGGATTAGTGAAGGAAAACACAATTGGTCAGTTTCTTGTTACGATCCAGATAATAATCGCGGAGACTCTGAAACTTGGGTTTTTTACAGGGACCTGACAGCACCAAACATAACATTAAATTCCCCACCAAATGCAAGCGGAGTGGATGCGAATAATGAAAATGTTTATTTCAACTGGACAGCAACAGATGCTTTAGATGTAATACTTACCTGTGACCTGGTAGTAGACGGAGTAACTGAAATTAATGATTATCTTGTAACAAGCGGCGTATCAGTCAATCGGCCGGTTTCAGGGCTTTCCCTTGGAAGGCATGTTTGGAATGTAACCTGTTGGGACAGCGTGGGAAACATAAACACATCCCAGACATGGGAGTTTAACCGCACATATCCGGATTTTTCCATTAACTCAACAGACATAAGTTTTAATGAAACAAGCCCACAGGAAAATGAGAATGTTCTAATAAACGCAACAATCCACAATCTTGGAGGGGTTGATGTTTCGGGGGTAATCGTAAGATTTTATGAGGGAGATCCCGACAACGGGGGAACCCAGATTGGTTCTGATAAAAACATTTCAATTAACGCATATTCTTCCAACACAACAAGCGTAGTCTGGAATGCATCAATTGGACCTTCCCAGATTTTTGTAATAGTCGACCCTCCACTTTCAACAAATGGAAGCTACACGGAACATAACGAATCAAACAATAAGGCAAGCAAAAACATTTCAGTGGGGGGCTGGAATTTTCTTTATGGAGAGATAAAGTCTGATAGCAGGCTTTTCTTAAAAGATGAAAACTCTTCCCGCTTTATCAAATGGAACAAATCAGATCTATCAGACATAAATATTTATGCAACAGACTACGACTCACAGGTAAGTTGGCTCAGTGTTCAGGCAATTGGAAAAAATAAGACCGGCTCAAACACTTCAAACGATTTTCAGGAGATTGATTCAGCTCTTGGAATGTCGAGCTTTCAGGATTCTGTTTCAAGCCTCTACTTGAACGGTTCAACAATAAATGAAACAAGAAACTATCTTGTTTTCTCAAGAAACATAACTGATGTACCAGTTACAACCTCAATTAATAGTTCAAACTTTAAGACAGGAATATTGTGGGACACAAGCGATGACACGAATGGGGAATACGATTCAACAGAAAAAGAAGATTTAATCTTTGTAACCTCAGTTAATCTTAATGCCCAGGGATCTTATGGTCCAGCAGACTATGAGATAAGAATACCCGCAAAACTTCGGGAATACATAACAACATCAGACCAAAAAGCAGCCGCTCTCTACACGGAGATAAGGTAATTACTCTCTTTTAAAAAGCACCTTTTTTTCTGACTTAAAAGAGTTAAGGTTTTTTAATCCCTCAAACTGGGAAGGGTTTAGTTCAACAAATTCTACCTTGAATCCCTTATCTTCATAAATCTCCTTGCAAACACGATTAATTCTCTCTTTTAAGGAAAAATCACTTACGATAATCAGTTTTGCAACATTTCCAACACGCGAATCAAGGATTATCTTTCTTACCCGTGGCATTATTTTGACACGATTGACAAAGAGGTCGAGTACATCGATTTTTTCTTCACTTTTTATAATTTTTGCGAGCTGATAGGCTTTTTCACTTTTTGCGAGCTGATAGACTCTAACCCTTCCAATTACAGTGGGTTTAATTATTTCTTGTGCAACAAGACGGTTAAGTATCCTAAATGTAGATGTATTATTTACTCCAGAAAGTTTTGAGACTTCAGACAGGTAAAATTTCTTTTCAGGGTACCTAACAAAAAGGCTAATTATCTTTACAAGCTTTTCATCCAAAAGACCTGACAATGCCCGCATAACCATATAAAACACATAATTTTTGGACTTTATAAATCTTTCAATCATGAAATATTTTCACATAATTGTGATTCTAGCACTTTTTTGAAATAAAAAATAGTTTATCGACGAAAAATTAAGTAAATCGCTTTAATTTCATTTTTGTTACAGAAAACCATTTATGAAAAAAATCAAAAGATTTATAAATGAAACTTTTCTAAAAAGTAAGGCTATGAGCCCAAAAAAGAAAAGGAGGTTGAGAAAAAGCAATGGACCTTAGGAGGTTGACAATTTTAACAGCTCTATTAGTAGTGCTCTCGGTTGCCGGTGTCTTAGCACTTCCTTTTGGTGCGCAGACAACAGTTGTCAATTCAGAGAGATCGCCTGCAGACACCCCGTCTTCAGATGGGGCACTTGCAGGAAATGTAACCGAGTTGACGATTACAGGTTACTCGGTAACTCAAACATGGCAAGGTTACTTTGGTAACGTTTCAGGTACAATCCAGTTAACCGATGCAAACGACAATGTTTTCTACAACTGGTCGGTGTCTTCCCCACAGGGTGAGGTTTACGCTTCAACAAACGACTCAATTGCGTGGAGCTACGTGCAATGTTTTAACTTCACGGCTGATGGCACCTATGCAGACGACACTGCACAAGCCGGTGCAACAAGCCTTCATGGAAAGAACTTAACACAGCTTGAGTCCGAGTTTAACATTTCATCAAGAGATGTTGACGGCGTAAACGAGACATTCTCTATCAACGGAACCCATGAATCTGGTGGCGGGTTTAATCACTCGCTTTTCTACACGAACAGCCTTGAGTTTAGCCAGGGAGAATGCCTGAGCACACACATCAGGGGAAACAACGGCGCAATAACAGACGCTAATTTTGAAGAAGTTTTGCTTTACGAACCAACAACAAGAGCAGTAATCTTTACAGCTCTTTTAGACGAAGATGTTCTTGGTTTTGACGGGAAATCACACGACTTTGAGATGCTTGTATTAGAAGATGGCCACGGAACTGACACAGCTACAACGACATACTACTTTTATGTAGAGCTCGAATAATGTTTTTTATTTTTTAGCTTCAAAAAACCAAAAGACGATGGAAAGAAAGATTAAAAAAGCCGTAAAACTAAAGATGAGTATGGAAAAAGAGGTCCAAGTTTTAGCGTTGCTGTCAGCATTGCTGCTGATTCTTGTTTTCTCTCTTGTGAGTGCAACGCCAACAGGACCAGATTCAATAAATGTTACCTCCAATACAACGAAGTCCGCAGCTGCAGGGTATAAAATCAACATTTCAGGAGGATACATTGCAAAATTAAACATTACAGCAACTGCCCAGAATCCTCACTGGAAGGCTTTTGCCGGATGGGTTACTGGAAAATTTACATTAGATGACTCTACTGGTTCCACAATTTACGACTGGACCCTAAGCTCGGTTAGCGGTGAGGTTTATGCAACAAGAACCTCTTCTACTCCTTCATGGTCTTCAGTTCGTTGCGCAAATTCAACAGAAATTGAAAACGAGAACACAGCACTTGCACACTCAAGTCCAGATGATAACATAACTGCAACATTTGCCGGAGTAAACTCAAATACCTTTGTTGTGGCTGGAACACAGATTACTGCAGGCTCCTGCAACGCAACAAACACTTATGTTAACAATGCATCTCAAAATTCTGTTTTTGAAGAATCAATTCTTTCAGATACTTCAAACATTATCTTTGTCACAAACATCGAGAGCGGGGGAGCAACAGGTTATGATGGGAATTCTTATGATTTCCAAATGCTTGTTCCAGAGAACGGAAGCTCCACTTGGACAGGAGCAATTGCATATTACCTTTATGTTGAACTTGGTTAAGATGAAAAATGAAAAGAGAATATTAGACACAGCAGCACTGGTTTTTATAGGCTTTGCTCTGTTTGCTCTTTTCTTTTCGTTCTTTAATGATGTTGTTGCCGACGTCGGTTCACCAAATGTCACTGTTTTAACTAAGCTTCAGGTCGGCAATGTCTATCCGGAAATTTTAAATGTCAGTATTAACGATGATGCTTCTTCGGTTTCACTTACTCCAAACAATACAAAGCTTGTAAGTTGCGTAGCGGTAATTAGAGATTATAACGGAGAAGGAGATATTTCGAATGTTAACGCAACATTTTATGACTCGGCTGTAGCAGGGCCAACAACCGCTGACGACAACAATTATCACTATACTAACACTTCGTGCGCATTAAACAATTCTTTTGGCTCTTACAATGGCTACTCAGATAACGCATACCTAACTCTTGCAAATTGTTCATTTTATGTCTGGTACTACGCAAACCCCTCTAACTGGTATTGTAATGTAACGGTAAATGACTCTATTGGATGGACTGACACAAACTGGGACAATATTTCAATTTCTCAGCTCTTGGCTCTTGGCTTGCCCGATATAATTGATTACGGAACAGTTAACGCAACAGAAGTCTCAGATGAGCAAACAGCAAACGTTACAAACTACGGAAATGTTGCAGTGAATCTGTCCCTTGAGGGTTATGCAGTGACCCAGGGAGATGGATACGCAATGAACTGCACTCTTGGAAATGTTCAAAATATCACTATTGACTATGAAAAATACAACCTGACAAACTCAAATCCTGGAACACTTACCCTCACGCAGTTTGAAGCAAATTACACTAACCTTACATCAAGTGCCGTTGTAAAGTTTTTCAACTTAACTGCTCGTCAAAACGACACACAAAACGAAGCAATAAAGCCAAGTTATTGGAGAATTTATGTGCCAAAAGGTGTTGCAGGCAATTGCACAGGGCACATAGTTTTTGGAGCAACTACTGCCGCTGGGAGTTAAGCTAGAAGCAGAGAAGTAGTTCTTATTTTTGCTTTGTAAAACGCCGCCCCCTTCTTTTAAAATTAGAGGGCTTTTATGAAAAGAATCTGCATTTCTAAATCAAAAAATACAAATCATTTGTAATGATATTTTAGATACTTTTTAGTCTAAAATTTTATAGATTAAATTTAAATAGTCTACAAAAACTTTAAATAGTGTGAAATTAGTCTAAAAAATATGCCAAAGAAAGGAATTCCAAAAAGAATCCTAAAAGAGCTCGATATTCACAAGAAGGAAAAAATTCAAACTAAATTTAAGGTAACGGCAGTTGTTGAAAGACATCAGGTTAAATTGCCCGTTCCAAGCCGCATCCGTCAGGAAATCCCTTTCAAAAAAGGCCAAAAATTGGTTGTGCATTATGATCAGAAAACTAAATCTCTTATTTATTCGTTCAAATGTTAAATCCATACGAGGCAAAGATATTAACACTTCTCATAAAAAAACACACTTTTTGGAACACTTCTGAAGTTGCACGTGCAGCAAAAATTTCTTGGAATACTGCGGAAAAATATTTAGAGAAAATGTACAAAAGGGGGTGGCTTGAAAAGAAAGGCAGGGCAAAGCTTCTCTGGAAAGCCATAATAAATGATGAAGATTAAACAAGTTTTGCTTTTAATCCTTGTAGCAATTATTTTGGCTATGTTTCTTTCAGATGTCTCAAGATTGGTTGTTGCCGGAGTTGATTCGCCAAATGTTACTGTTGGAACTAAAATGTCTATTAGAAATGTAGAACCAGAAGTTCTAAACGTCTCAATTAATGACGGAAATCCGATAACTCTTATTCCAAATTCAACAAAAAAAGTTTCGTGTATTGCAATTGTTGCAGACTATGACGGGGACGTTGATATATCATCTGTTAATGCAACATTTTACGATCCACAGGTCTCATTCGACAAAGATACAGATGACAATAACTATCACTACACAAATTCTTCTTGTTCTGTCAATCTTTCTTATGGAACATATAATGGTTACGCCGACGATTCTTATCGCGCTCTTGCAAACTGCACCTTTGATGTGTGGTATTATGCCGATGCTGCTCAGTGGACATGCAATGTCTCTGTTTTTGATTTATCTGGCGGAAGCGGTCGCGGGGTTGGAAATGAAAACATCTCTCAGCTTTTGGCTCTTGGCCTTCCAGACTCGATAGACTATGGGGTTGTTAATGCCACATCTGTTTCAGAGGAGAACCAAACAAACGTTACAAACTATGGAAATGTAATCATAAATCTCTCGCTTGAAGGTTATGCAGTGACCCAGGGAGATGGATACGCAATGAACTGCACCTATGGAAGTGTCCAAAACATAAGCGTTCAGTATGAAAAATACAACCTGACAAACTCAAATCCTGGAACACTTAACCTCACGCAGTTTGAAGCAAATTACACTAATCTAACATCAAGTGCCGTTGTAAAGTTCTTCAACTTAACTGTTCGTCAAAATGACACACAAAACGAAATTTCAAAACCAACTTATTGGAGGATATACCTGCCAAAAGGTGTTGCAGGCAATTGCACAGGGCACATAGTTTTTGGAGCAACTACTGCCTCCGGGAGTTAAGCAAGGCAACAATGTCCCGTCCCCGAATTTCAATAAGAATCTCTTTTTCATTTGAACGACAGCTTTCAAGGTTTTCACTATACAACAGCTCGATGTCAAATCCCCTAATTTTTCTAATGCGGCAGGTCTTCTCACAAAAAACAATAGAATTTAGAACTTCATCTAATGCACCTTTTATAGCTGGGCTGTTTTGAACGACCTTTCCTTGCTTTTCCATTATCCCCTCCCTTATTCTTGACTTAACCTCCCCACAATCCCCGTTGCACGGAACTTTCGTGTCAATGCTTTTATTTGATATGCAAATTCTTATTTGGTCAAAAACATAAAATTCGTAGAAGTAGTATCCAATAGCAAGCCCGCCGAGGGATAAAATGAGAACGATTATAAAAAAAGCTTTCAGAAAAGATTTCACCATCTTTAAGAAATGCAATTAGTATTTAAATAAATTTTTATTCAACTTTTATGGCCTGTGCTAAATGCGGTTATAACGAACCAAAAGAAAAAACCCTTTTCGGGAAAAAGCTTTGCAAAATTTGCTTTTTTTACGCTCCGCAGGAGAAACACGCATTTGAAAACTATCTTGAAGAAAAAATTGATTGGCGCATTCTTGAAACCTTTAGGTATCACGAAAACTTGTCTGCAAGAAAGCAGGGAATGGAAAGGGTAGCAAAAACAGGCAGACCGGTAACGCGGCCGCCACTTGGCTACAAAGTTTTAAACGGGAAACTTGCTCCCGATGAATATGCATCAAAGGTTCATTCAATTTTCACCACATTTGTTTCAAAAAATTATTCCTTAAATTCTCTTGCAAGAAATTATGGACTCTCAACTAACGGCATCAAAAAAATTCTCTCAAACAGGACATACCTTGGAGAAATAAAATTTTCAGGAAGACTTTTCAAAGGAACTCACAAGCCATTAATTTCTGCAGAGATATTTTATGCTGCCCAAAGAAAATTAAACAAAATTTCCAAATCCGGAAGTAAACAAAATCGGCAAGAAAAAGCCAACAAAGTTTAGACAATCAAATTTTCTTGAAGAGCCGGTGCAAACTCCCTAAAAGAGACAATTCTAACGATAGCTTGTCTGCCTCATAGCTCTGGCTTTTGAGTCTCCCGGTTTGCAGGCTTCTTTTCTACGAGTATCAGCGACAAGAAGGTTTCTGTCATAAGCAAGGAAAGCAGACCTTATCTTTTTGTTTTTAGTAAACAAGACAATGGCTTTTGCTAATGCAAGTCGGCTGGCATCTATTTGGGCAGAACTACCACCCCCCTTAACATTGATTGACACATCAAAATTAAGTTTTCCAAGAACTTTTTTCGCAATCAACAAAGGTTCTTTTATCTCAAGTTGCCGCAGTAATGGGAGAAAAGAAACTGGGCGTCGGTTAATCGTAACCTTTCCATTTCCTTCCTTTATTGTAGCTTTTGCTATGGCTGTTTTCCTTTTGCCCGCAACTACAACCTCATTCATTTTAACCCACCAATTATCTGATTTATGCTAACAGCTTTTCTCAATGAATTGTATTTAAATTCTTTTGGGCGAAGCATATTCTTTCCTTCGCCAACAAAACATCTAAGTCTTCGGTAAGCCTCTCTCCCGCGTGTTCGGTCCCAGGGGAGCATTCCGCGAATCATTCTTTTTACAAGCTTTTCTGCATTTCTTGGATATTTTGGTCCCTTAAGAGATCCCCCCTTACCCATCCTAATTTTTGCTAAAAGTTCTTTTTTTACATCATCCAACCTGCCAGACATAAGAATCTCGCCGCAATTATAGACTTCAACGGATTTTCCTTTCAAAAGTTCTTTTGCAACTTTGCTTGCAAGTCTTCCAAAAACTGCCCCGCGCCCATCAAATTCAAGCTTTTCCATCTTTTACAAGTGTAAGGTTGTTTAGTTTAGGATTTTTCTTGAGCTCTTCGGTTATTTTAACGAAGCTAACTTTTGCTTTTTTCATTTTTTCCAGAGCTTTTTTAGAAGCAGACCACGCAACAACTTTTTTTGTTTTATGGATTTCTCCTGAGCTAAGGATTTTGCCGGCAATAATAACATCTCCTTTAACTGCATCAATATCTCTTAAATTTATAGATGGCCATCTTCTCTTTGGTTTTGCAAGCTCTTTTGCAACCTCGGGGTTTGTTTTCTTTAATTTTATGATTGTTTCAACTAAGAGCGGGTCTTTTTTTGTCTTGAGCCTTTTTTCAATTCTGCTCTTTGAAATTTTTCGTTCCATCTTCAATGAGGAGAGGAGGATTCGAACCCCCGCAGGCATAAAGCCAACGCGGCCTTAACGCGTCCCGTTTGACCGCTCCGGCATCTCCTCATAACTTTAATTCTTTCACAATTTTTGAAAGGTTTTCTTTTAAGGCTTTACACGATTCAAGTAAGACCTTGTCTGCTCCCATCTGCCCCCAGGATTCAATAACCATAAGGAGGGTTCCATCAAATTCAACTGAAATTCCAGGGAAATCTTTAAAATCTTCATCATCAAGTTCGCATTTTAATGCGTCTTTTACTTTTAATTTTCCATCAAACTCAAAAATTTCAGGATAAAGTTCTGCAAGCTCACTTTGTTTCTCGCCTTCGCTGCTAATCTTGATTTTTGGAACATGACGATAGTAAATCATTCCAGGGCTAAATCTTGCGTGGTCTTTTCCAATGCCAACAACAGCCTTTGCTACAAGTTCAAGCTTTTGCCCATCCTCAAGAAGAACAATCGGCATCTCCGGGTAAACAACATCTTCTCCCAATTCTCCTGCAAGAACCATTTTCCGCTCCCCTTTCTTTGCGGAAGCTTTAATTTTGTATTCAAGGACAATATCTCTTTTTACTTTCTGGTTTTTTAATGGAACAAGGCCAAGCCGATGTGCAATTATTTCGTCGTAAAGGATGGAATCATTGGCATAAAAATCCACTTCGCTTATTGCAAGAGTTGGCACCTCATTTACACTGCGCCGAATAGCATTTGCAAGACTTACATCTATATCGCAGGTAATTTTTATTTTATCATTGCTTTTTTCCACACATTTCATAGCCATTTTATTATTCACTCCTTTATAAGCTATACCCTCCTGCCACGCCTTCCATGTGGCTTTTTTGGTCCGCCTCGCGGAATTCTGCTGACATCACTTATACTTATAATCTTAAAACCTTCCTTTGACAAGGTTTTGATAATTGAGTGAGCTCCTGGCCCAATTCCGCTTGAATTTGTCTGACCCCTCATACGAACATAAAGTTCAGTTATTCTATAATCCTTGCACATTTCAAGAACCTTTTTTGCAATGAACATTGCTATTGTGGGGTTTGCTTTCATTCTATCATGTTTTGTGATTTGCCCGCCGGAAGTCTTACCGATTGTGTTTCCTGCAAGATCAGTTAGTGTTACAATGGTATTGTTAAAGCTTGCATAAATATTCAAAATTCCGTAGTTTTTCTCATCTTTAGCCATTTACTGCCGCCTCCACTTTTTTCTCTTTTAGCTTTACAGGTTTTACGGAAATCTTGTCTTCAAGATCCCTTGTAACCCAAAACGAGGGGATGTTTACAACCCCTTCACCAACAAGAACTTTTTTATGAACAATTAGTTGCCTTGCACCTCTTGGTGTTGGAGCAAAACCTTTCTTAAAGACAACGGTCTGAAGCCTTCTTTCTAAAACATCTTTTTCAGTAAGTGCTAAAACATCTGAAATAGAATTTACAGGGATTCCAAGTTTTCCAAGACGCTCAAAAAACTGTTTTTGTTCTTCAACGCTCTTTTGGATAAGTTCTTTTGCCCTCCTCCTAAATCTTGAAACAATTGACTTAGCCTTCCAGACCTCTCTTTTATTTTTAAGCCCATAATTCTTAACAATCTCATTTTCTTCCTCAATTCTTACTCTGTCAAAAATCTGACGGGGCTTGTTAAAGGTATTCCTTTTTCTTTTTATATCTCCCATCTTATCTTTTTTTCTTCTTTACGCCAACCGCACCAACTTTACGGCGGTTCTTTCTAAAATTAGATTTAGTTCTCTGCCCTCTAACAGGAAGGCCTGCGGAGTGTCTTATGCCTCTGTAAGACTTAATTTTTCTAAGCCTTTTTATATCAAATTCTATTCGAAGCGAAAGGTCAGACCCTATTAGGTGTTTATCAGCCCCCTCATCAAAGTCCTTTTGCCGGTTCTTTAGAAAAGATGGAACTTCAAGAACCCCCACAGAATCTTCAATCTTTTTTATTTCTTCCTTGCTAAGATCCGCCATCCTTTTATTCTTATCAAGCTTGAGAGCCAAACAAATTGCATTAGAATAAGCCCACGAAATTCCCTTAATCATCGTAAGCCCAGCTAAAAGATTCTTATTTCCAGGAACGTCCTGTCCAAGGACCCTTACAAGGGTTTCTTTTACTTTTTGTTCTTGCTCAGTCATGATATGAAAAGATTTTGACGCTGTATCTGCGTAAGCTCCTCCATTATCCTTTTTTCAATAGCCTTGGCAGGGTCGGGAATGTTGCCCACCCTTTCTTTTATGTCTTCAAACGAATCAAAAGGCTTTTCTTCCCGAGCCTCCAATATCGCCTTTGTGTGTTTCTTTCCAAAGCCCGGGAGTAACTCAAACTGGTGAACCCGGGTATTTATAGCTTGCGCTTCATTGAAAAACTTTACAAACCGCTCTTCATTTTCCGCTACTTTCTTTTTTATGAATTCTTCAAGTTGCATCTTTGCAGTTTCTGTTAGTTTTTCTCTTGGACACCTTCCAAGGATATATTGCACCTTGTCACGCTTTCCATCCCCGATATAGACTTCTTCTCCTACTTCAAATTTCATTCCGCGCCTTGGAACAAGTTGCAAAAGGGTAAAATGGTCCCTTCCTATAGCCTGGGCTATTGGGAGCATCCTTTTTTCCAACGGGTAGCCGTATGGTAAAAAGTCTAAAATTACTGCAACTTCTTCTTTTACCATTTTCTTTAATATTTCTTAACAACATCTAAAATTTTGTTAACTTCCTCTTGGTCGAGGGAAACATCATTCAAAATCTTATTTAGTTCAGTAGCATCTTTGGGCAAAAAATCAACGATTTTTACAATATGGGCTTCCTTTAGCTTCAGAATGTTTAAGGACACAATTTCTTTTTTAAGTTCCACCGCTTTTTCATAAGGCAGGCTAACAAATTTCTTGATAAATCCCTCTATTTCCTTTCCTTTCTCACTCCCTTCTACAAGTTTTGCAACTTCAGCAAGAGTTATGGGCCTTTCCTCATTTATTGCCATTTTGGATTACCTTTAAGTGAACAGGGTGAATCAAAAATTTCTTTACAAGCTTCCCGTCCTTTATCTCAACCATCTTAAAACTTCCCCTTTCATCAATTACCCTGCCGCTTCTTCCTTTGAGTCTTTTCGGGAATGCGGCACGAACCCCCAATTCGGGCACAATCGAAACAATGTCCCCTACCTTGATTTTTTTAAAGTAACGACTAAGTTTTATCTTTCCCTTGTCTCTTATCTTTTTTCCTCTTGTCATTTTAGCAGAACCCTTCTGCGCTGTATCACAACTCGGACACTCCTGTCCTCAGAAACCAAGAAAAAATTCATTTAAAAACCTTTTCAAAAAGAAATATCTGCACTTTCATCACCGGAGTCCGAGATATCGCCAACCTGCCCAAGATTCAAGTTGCCCTTATCTCTTTCACTTTCCATTCCAGAAATTATAGCATTGCTCATTTTCTCTCCCCACACGCTGTGCATACACGGAAGGCATATATCCACAACAGAATCGTCAGCAATTTCCCCCGAGCAATAAACACATTTTTTTACCATCTTTTCTACTCCCAAAAGGGACACATTTTTAAACTTTATTGGTTTTAAGCATTTAGAAAATTTTAAAAGCAAGGACAACCAACTAACTAAATGAAAAAACTGGTTTTTTTCGTCGTGCTATTGGCAGCAAGTTTTGCATCAGCTGAGGCTTGTAATTTAAACGTGACTCTTCTAAATCAGGACCCTTATCCGGCAGTTCCTGGAGATTATGTTAAACTAGTATTTCAAATAACTGGGCTTGAGAATCCAGAATGTGGGTCAGCAACCTTGCAGCTATTGGAAAAATATCCCATAGAGTTTGATGAAGGAGAGGACGGAATAAAATCATTTAGGAAGGTGAGGTTTATTAGAGATTATAGCCTTGATGCGATGGCAGCTTTTAAGGTGCGTATAAATCCAGATGCCCTTGACGGAACGAACCAGATAGAGGCAAGAATTAGCGGGGAAGGTTTTGCAGAGCAGATAGTTAAGTTTGACCTGGAAGTAAGGGATGTAAAGGCGGATTTTGAGGTTCATGTAAGCTCCTACGACCCAACAACACACGATATCTCTTTTCAAATCTTAAATATTGCAGAAAACGATGTTAAGGCGGTTTCAATTGAGATACCGAATCAGGACAACATAAAAGTTAAGGGTGCAAGAAAGGTCATCATAGGCGACCTTGATTCCAATGAATACTCAACAGCAGATTTTAAGGCACTCGCACGAGATGGCAAAATCCGCCTCATAATCTCCTACTCAGATTCAATAAACAGGAGAAGAAAGATTGAAAAGGAGATTTATTTTGATTCATCAAGCTTTGCAGTGCAGTTTCCAGAAGACAAGAAGACTCCATGGACCACTTATATTTTGGTGGTCCTACTTATTATAGCAGTTATTTGGTTTTTTGTTAAAAGAAAAAAGAGTCACTCATAACGAAGAGCTTCTGCTACATTGATTCTTGAGGCACGAATTGCAGGCATAACCCCCGATATTGCACCAGTGAAAACGGCGAAAACGATGCATCCAAAGAAAAGGGATGGCGGAAAGCTTGGAAAAAGAAATCCCCACCCAAGGCTTTTAAGCAGGCTTCCGGCAGATTTTGAAATCACAAAGCCGACAAGAACGCCAAGAATACCACCAATGAGCCCAAGAAAACCAGACTCAAAAAGAAATATCCAGAAAACATAAGAGTTTTTTGCCCCAACAGCCTTGATAGTTCCAATTTCCCTTATTCTCTCAATTACTGAAGTAACCATCGTATTGGCGGTGTTTACTGCGGAAACAAAGACAGAAATAAGTGCAATGAGGATAACGAAGCCAACGATTATGTTAAGAACCTTAAAGTAAGAGCTCACAAGCTCATCAAAGGATTTAACAAAAAAGTCTTCTTCTCCTTTTTTTTGCTCACGGACATCACGCAACCTTCGTTCAATGCTCTCTATTGATGCATCAATCTCCTTTGGTTCAACACGCGCCACAATCCAACCGTAAGAGTTGTTTTTATCTGGAAAGATTTTGCTAATGTCTTTTTCATTGATGTAAATATTTGAATCGTCCTGTGGGTTGCCAACGGATTTTAGGAATCCAACAACACGCACCTCTACACCCCTTATTTCTAATTTATCGTTTAGTTTAATCGGCTGGGAGAAAATTTTATCAGCAACGCGATAGTTGTGCCCAAGAATCACTTTTCTGGAATCTGTCCCTTTAAGTAGCCGTCCATCTTCTAATTCAAGCCCCATAGTTTCGAAAAGCAGGGGTTTTTTAGGGTCAAATCCAACAACAAATGCAAATTTTTTCTCTTTCCTAAAAGAAACATCTGCAACCTTGAAATATGCTCCGGACGCTTCAATTACTCCTCTGCTTTTTCTGACAGCTCTAAGGTCTTTTTCTTCAAGACGAAATGTTTCGTCAAGCCCAGGAGCCCCGATACCTTTTGCCTGCACAATCACCTTGTCTGCCGCAGACGAGCCAACAATCCCTTCAACATAATTGTAGAGTCCAAGACCAAAACTTACAAAAATAAAAATTGTCGCAATACCGATAAAAATTGAAATAATTGTAAGAAGGCTTCTTGTCTTTTTTCTAAAAACATTCCGAATAGAATAGGTAATCACTTCTTTTCCTATCATGCTCTTAGAGCCTCCACAGGATTTTGTTTTGAAGCGCGCATAGCTGGCACGACTCCTGCGACAGCACCAATAACAAAGCTTCCAAGAAGAGACATGCCAATAAGCAGGAAGTCAATATCTGGACCAAGGCTTGTGCCTATAAAATGATTTATTGCATAAGTTCCCACAAACCCAACAAAAATTCCGAAAACAACTCCTGCAACCCCCCCAACAAAACCAAGCAGCCCAGACTCAATGAGGAATTGGAAGAATATTTGGAGGTTTTGAGCCCCAATTGCCTTCATTATTCCAATTTCCCGACGCCTTTCAAGTACTGAAGTAGTCATCGTGTTTACAATCCCAACAGCCCCGACAAAGACGGAAATCAACGCAATAACTGTAACAAAAATGGAAACGCCGTTTAAAATTTTCTTTACACTTTCAAGAGCAGCTTTAGGGGTTGAAACCACAAAATCCTCATTTCCTTTTTTGACATTTCTCCTTTTGCGCATTACTTTCTCAATTTCTTCTTCAGCCCGACTTATATCCTCTTTTCTTTTAACCTTTGCTACGATGATGTCAACTTTGTCGCCATAGTCGGATATCTCCCTTAGTTTTTCCTCATTCATCATAATGGCATTATCCCATATGAAGCTCCCCTTTTTTTTCAAGATGCCAACTACCTCAAATTTTTCTCCAGAAATTATTAGCTTCTCACCAACATTAACTGGCCTTTCAAAATCGTCTTTTCCGCTGAAAAAATTGTATCCAACAACCACTTTGTTTGTGTCTCCATCTTTAAGGAATCTTCCCTTTTCAATTTTAAAGTCAAGGGCAGAGTATGCAAATTTTCTTTTTTCCCCGTCTGGAACGGAGTAGACAAGGCCAATATGTGTTTTTTTCCCAAACTTAATCTTCTGAGTTGTTGCAAGCCTTCCGAATGCATAGTCTATAAGAGAAATTTTTTCTATGGCCTTTACATCGTCTTTATTTAAAGGATCTGATACGCCCATTCCCGGGGGACCCGCACCTGAAACCCCCCCGGCACGAACGCTTATGACCTCCGTAGAGCTTATTCCAAATTGGGCAGAAACAGCCATCCTTAGAGCAGTGCCAAGGCTAATAAGGGAAACTACGGCAGCAATTCCAATAAAAACGCCAAGGAGAGTAAGCCAGGACCTAACACCCCTATGCTTCAAGTTCTTTAGTGCGAGATTAAGGTAGTCTTTCATTTATTAAAAAGAAATTACCTCTTTTTTAATTTATGTTTATTAACCGAAAAACCTTTAAAGCATATGACGATGAAATTTTTATGAGAAGCAGAACATTGCTTTTCATATTGCTTTTGGCAATGGTGATAAATCTTGCTAGTCTTTTCTATACCTATTCTTTGCTGGATGAAAAAATTGAGAGCCTAAGGCCAAAAGTTGTTAAAAAATCTCTGGAAGTAGAATCTAAACCATTTCAAGTAGTTGAAAAATCGATTCCAATAGTAGCCGTATCAAGCGAGGGAAAAGGGGTCGTAAGCAACCTAAAAGTAAAAATAATTCCTGGGAACAATAATGTTTTGATAAACACAAACCCGTTTCTTGAAGCAGATATCCAATATTCCGCCAACAAAGCAGTAGCCGTTGCAAAATTAAACTCAGATTATGACTATGACAAAGACTTTATTTTTGATTTTGAAGCAAAAGGAGCCCAGTTAATCGGTGGCGAAAGTGCAGGTGCGGCAATAGCAATTGTGACAATGGCAGCGTTACAGGGAAAAGCGATAAAAAATGATTCAGTAATTACCGGCACAATTAACCCCGACGGTTCGATAGGGCGTATTGGAGGGGTAATGGAAAAGGCAAAAGCTGTAGCCGATGCAGGCTATAAATACTTTCTTGTTCCAAAGGGGCAGGCAAAAGTTACCTATTATGAAAAACAGGTGGTAAAAGAACCTTTTGGATTTGGCTTTGAAATTCTCAATACTCGTTATATTCCAAAGAAAATAGACCTCAAAAAAATTGCAAAGTCAGAGTGGGGTCTTGAGGTAGTTGAGGTTTCAAATATCAACGAAGCCGCCCCCTACTTCTTCGCCTAGTTCGCGTAACCTTTTCTATTCTTCCATCACGAAGCCAGTAAACAATATCTGCGTGCTTTATTGCAAGGTTCTGATCGTGAGTTACCAACACAATTGTTTTGCCTTCCTTGTTTAGTTTCTCAATAAAATGAATGACAATATCTCCTGTTTTTGTATCAAGGTTTCCGGTGGGCTCATCAGCAAGTATGACTTCAGGATCATTTGCAAGGCTTCTGGCTATAGCAACCCTTTGCATTTGCCCTCCTGAAAGTTGGTTTGGAAAATGGCCCATTCGGTCTCCGAGGCCAACAAGTCGCAAAAGTCGTGCAGCAACTTCTTTCCTTTTCTTAACGCTGGCTCCCTGAAACATCATTGGAAGCATAACGTTTTCAAGCGCTGTCAGGTTTGGAATAAGGTTAAATGACTGGAATATGAAGCCAATTTTCTTTCCACGAATCTGGGCAAGTTTAGACTCACTCATTTTTGATATGTCCTGTCCATCAAGAAATATTCTTCCCTTGGTTGGAACGTCGAGACTTCCAACAAGATTCATACAGGTTGATTTGCCGGATCCACTTGGGCCCATTATTGCAACAAACTCGCCACGATTAACAACGATGCTCACTCCATCAAGTGCCTTAACCACTACAGAGCCCATATGGTAAAATTTTGAAACCTTCTCCAACCTTATGACTTCATCTTTCATAAAAGGCTTAAAGAAAAAAGAGGTTATAAATCTACCTTCTTTTAGCCGGCCCCATAAAGTTTAAATAGCCTACCCTTTCCTAAATTTTATGATAATCCCAATAAGATGCTTTAGTTGCGGAAAGCCAATTGCCCATCTTTACGAAAAGTTTAAGGAAGGGCAGAAAAGCGGGAAATCAAATAAGGAGATTCTCGATGAGTTAGGGCTTGAAAGATACTGTTGCAGAAGCATGTTCCTTGGACAATCTGATACGCTCGAACTCGTAAACAAATTCAAAAAATTCTAAGTAGCTAAGAGTTCTTCAATTTCTTCACAGATTATCTGAGCCCTTCTGCGGTAATTTTCATTTTCAAGTTCTGGAAGTCTCCTGGGGGATATATAAGGGTAACTTGCAAACATCTCAACTTTTCCACCCCGTATAAGAACCCTTCCCTTGTACTCCGGAAATTCATCTGGTTGATTATTAGGTCCTAAAATTTCGTATCTAAGTTTTAAATCTCCGGGTTCTTCAAATCCCCTCCAATAAAGAGGGTCATTACATAACGCAAGAGAAATTTTAATCCCTTCTTCACCGACCTCTTTTTCAAGGCGCTTTGAGCCGCGCACAGTCAATGGAAACTCCATCAAAGATAGTCTTTCTTGGAATTTATAAGTTTTATTAATTAAAAGTAGACAGCTTCGTGCTTTCCCATCGTATGACAGTACCGGCACGAACACAGCCCGCTTAACTTCTGAGTTCGGAATGGGATCAGGTGTTTCCGGACTGCTATGGCCGTCCAGTTTTCTAAAAAGAGCATACTTTTTAAGCTTTACTCAATAGGCTGACGCTCCGGACAGGATTCGAACCTGCGACCCCTTCCTTAGGAGGGAAGTGCTCTAATCCAGACTGAGCTACCGGAGCATGAGGGGAGGAGGATTCGAACCCCCGTAGGCAAGAGCCACCAGGTCCTAAGCCTGGCCCGTTTGACCACTCCGGCATCCCCTCCTAACTTTATCGGCAAAGAAAGCTATAAAAAGATATCGAATGCGCGGGCCGGGACTCGAACCCGGGTCACAAGCTTGGAAGGCTCGTATTCTGCCACTAAACTACCCACGCACAAAACCACCTATCAAGGCGAGGTTTTAAATTTTGCGAATCCTAATTTGCCGCGCAATGGAACAAAGACAAAATCCCCAAACTCTTCTTCCTCAATTTCGCCACTTTCCAGCTTAGAGAAACGATACATTTTTTGGTAGTCCCCATAATCTACCGGAGCAACAAGAATTCCACCTAACCTTAATTGGGGAAAAATCCCTTCAACAGTTTCCCGCGGACTTGCCGCAGTTATAATTATGCGGTCATAAGGCGCCTCTTTTTTATATCCAACAGAACCATCGCCAAAAATAACCTCAACATTTTCAAAATGCTCAAGATTTTTCTTAGCAAATTCAAAGAGTTCTTTTATTATCTCAATTGTAAAGACCTTACCCTTGGGTTGAACAAGGTGCCCAAGTATCGCGGCTTGGTATCCGCTTCCGGAGCCAATTTCAAGAATTTTTTGGTCCTTATTTGGCTTGAGCAATTTAGTCATTATTGCAACAGTTGTTGGTTGGCTGATTGTCTGGCCACAAAAAAGCTTAAGTGCAGAGTCAACATATGCATAAGGTTTTTGCTCTTCGGGTAAAAAATCTTCTCGCTTAACTTTGAGAAAAGCCTCAATAATCCGCTCGTCGTGAACAATCTCGTTTTCTTTCCAAAATCTTAGGAGCTCTTCAATTCCCATAAAACGAGAAGCACAACAAGATTAATAACATTTTTGAAAAGATTTAAAACTAAACATTTTCTTCTTCAACTATGGAATTTGAAAAGTGGTACAACAAGAATTATCGAAAACTTTTAATTTTGCCAGCAATCGTCCTCGCAATTGCAATTATTTACATAATCGTTTTTTCGATTCATAATGGAGATGCGATAAGAAAGGATGTTTCACTTACAGGCGGAACGACAATTTCTGTTGTAACAGGGAAGCCAGTAGAGGAATTAAAATCCTTTTTGAAGGGAAAGATTTCAGATTTTTCAGTAAAGGCAATATCGGATAACTCAGGAAGGCAAATTGAGCTTTCAGTCATTGTAAAGGAGGAAGATACAGAAAAACTAAAACAACTTTTAGGAGAGTTTATAGGGGAGGAATTAAATCAGGAAAACTCCTCGATTGAAACAACCAGCGCATCACTTTCAAAAGAATTTTACAAGCAGGTAATAACTGCTGTTATTTTGGCTTTTTTCTGGATGTCAGCAGTAGTTTTTGTAATCTTTGCTAAGGGAAAGGGCATAAAGGCAAAGGTAATCTTTGTTAATATCCTGTTTGGGTTCTTTCTTGGCAACTTTTTCTTTACAATCAATAAGTTAGCATCAGCTGCAATTTTTTTAGCTTTTGCTTATTATCTTATCAGAACATACATCAGGTTCTCTGTTCCGGCTTTTGCCGTAATTCTCTCCGCTTTCGCAGACATAGTTATGACACTTGCAGTAGTAGATTTAATTGGGATGAAAGTTTCAACGGCAGGAATAGTCGCATTTCTTATGCTCATAGGATACTCTGTAGATACAGATATTCTCTTGACGACCCGACTCCTTGGAAAAAGGGAAGAAACAAACAAGGCGCTATTTAAGGCGTTTAAAACAGGAGTAACGATGACTCTAACATCAATTGCAGCAGTTGTAGCCGCTTTGTTTGCCGTTTACTCATTTGGAACAGCACTTAATCAGATTTTAACAATTCTTCTAATCGGGCTTGTATTCGATTTGTTTAACACCTGGATTACAAACGCATCAATGATTAAATGGTATGTAGAGGTGAAAAAATGAAGCTAACATTCAAAATTTGGCTACTCATAATTTTTGCACTTCTCTCGCTTATCTCTATTTTCTCAATTCCTCCAATGTTTCTAAAAGAAGGGGTTGTTGTGCAAAGCGTAAAAAAGAACACAACGATATTCGACGACGGATTAAGAAAAGGAGACATAATAACCTATGTAAACGGAGAGAAAGTTAAGTCGCTAAATGATTTTCAAAGAATAATCCAGGAGAGCCTTGGCAACTTAAAGGAAAACCAGACAACAAAGATTGCAATAAGGACCCAGACAAAAGAAATTATCAATCTTTATGGAAAAGATTTAATGGAAGACTTCTCAGTTGGCAAAATTCCTCCAACAAGATTAAAGACAGGTCTTGACATTCGTGGAGGAGCAAGGGCACTTGTCAAGGCAGACAAGCCACTTTCCGATGAAAATTTAGATGACCTTATTGCAATATCGGAACAGCGACTAAATGTTTATGGGTTGTCAGATGTAAAGCTATTCAAGGTAACAACTCCTTCTGGAGAAAGACTGATGGGAATTGAAATTGCAGGTTCAACGCCAGAAGACCTTGAAGCATTAATTGAGAAGCAGGGGAAGTTTGAGGCAAAAATTGGAAATGAGACAGTATTTGTTGGAGGAAACAAGGACATAACTTACGTTGGACGCGCGGGTCAAGACGCAATAATCTCAGAGTGTTTTTCTCGCGAAGGAAACGAAGTCTGCAACTTTCAATTTGTAATCTCTCTATCAGAAAAGGCAGCAAAGCGTCATGCAGAAATAACGAAAAATCTTTCAATAAATGGTTCTTACTTAAGTAAAAACTTGGACCTTTATTTGGACGGAAAACTTATAGATTCTCTTAGAATAAGTTCGGGATTGAGGGGGGAGGTTGCAACAAGGATACAAATCTCGGGTTCTGGTTCGGGTACAACAAGGCAGGAAGCAATTGATGCAGCACGCGCGCAAATGAAAAAATTACAAACAGTTCTTATAACCGGATCACTACCATTTAAGTTAAAAATTGTAAAGCTTGATAAAATTTCGCCAACGCTTGGCCATCAATTTGTAAGGCAGATTATTAAGGCAGGCATACTCGCAATAATTGCAGTTTCAATAATTGTTTTTGTAAGGTACAGAAAATTCAAACTTTCATTAGCCCTCATATCCGTTTCCCTTTCCGAAGTATTGATAATCCTTGGAGTTGCAGCACTTATTGGGTGGAACCTTGATCTGCCTTCAATTGCCGGAATAATAAGCACCATTGGTACGGGGATAGACAGCCAACTAATCATTCTTGACGAGGCACAGGATAGAAAAGAATCAATAAAGAAAAGGATAAAAAAAGCTCTTTTTATCATTGTAACAGCATTCACAACCACCTTTGTGGCTTTGATACCCCTTACCGGATTTTTGAGCTTTATGAGAATAGGAGCAGCTTCTGCTGGGCTTTTGAAAGGTTTTGCTGTAACAACTCTTATAGGGATAACTACCGGCGTTTTAATAACGCGCCCAGCTTTTGCTGATATTGCAAGGCAAATTGAAGAATAAAATGTCTCCTAAGTGGCACATTCTATCTGGTTTCATAGCAGCAATCTTTCTTATTTATTTTTTTGGACTTTCTTTTCTCGCAGGAACAGCCGTATTTGCCTCATCTTTCCTAATAGATATTGACCATTACTTTTTATATGTCTTCAAGAAAAAAAACTTCAATATTAGGAATTCAATAAAGTGGAACTTCAAAAAAAGGGAAGAATATCGGAAACTTTCCAAGGTTGAAAAAAGAAAATTTAAACACAATTTTGTCGTTTTTCATGGGATTGAATTCATCATTGTTTTGGTTGCACTTTCTTTTATAAATAAACTATTCACATGGATTTTAATTGGGTCTTTAATACATCTTATAATGGATTACGCCGAAGGGATTTATTTCAAAGAACCAATCTATCCAAAAGTATCCCAAATCTATCTTTTTTATAAAAAATGTAGCAACAAATAAAAAGGAAAAATTTATTGATAAAACATGAATCCTTTTAGAAAAGAATTATCTAAAACAGAGGAATTTGCAAGAGAGGAAACTAAAGACCTCCTTGGAATTTTAAAGCGAATTATCAGAAGAGATTTTTCTGGAAATGAAGGACAGGCAATAAAAAACTCCGCGTACACCTTATCTTCAGTTTTAGTAGCTAAAATTGGTTCGCTTTTTTTTACAATAATCTTGGCAAGAATGTTGCTTCCAGAACTATATGGCCTTTATGGTCTAGCACTTTATACAATTGTTTTATTTGGCGCGTTTTCAGACTTAGGAATCTCTACAGCACTTATAACGTTCATGTCCAGAAGTTTTGGAGAAGGAAAATTAAAAAAGGCAAAAGGATACTACCTCTATTTGTTAAAGTACAAATTAATCCTGGTTTCCATAGTTTCTCTTATTTTAATTTCTTCAGGTTATTATCTTGCAAATTTTTATTACCGCAAACCAATTTTTTACGCGTTGCTCGCAGGATCTCCATATATCTTCTTTATGTCGATATCGGGCTTTTTTGGAGGTGTTTTCTTAGCAAAGAACAATTTTAAGAAACCCTTTATTAAAGAGGTAATTTTTCAGCTTATCAGGCTGACCTTGGTTCCTCTTTCAATTCTTATTTTTATCGGAAAAATCTCAAATGAATATCTCCTATCAATTATTTTTTTAATGTTATCCTTTGGTTTTTTTATATCGGGGTTTTATCTTTACTTCTACTTAAAAAAACATAGGTTCTTTAGGCTTCCTCCAGAAAAGTTATCAGATAATGAAAAAAAGAAGTTAAAAGGTTTTATTCTTCCCCTCTCTATTACTGCACTTTCTGGGATGTTTTTTGGAAGCATAGACATGATTATGCTTGGACATTTCGTAGAATCAAAATTCATAGGTTATTACCAGGCAGCGTTTAATTTGATTGGCTCTGCAGGTGCCTTAGTTGGATTTTCAGGTTCAGCATTATTTCCAATTTTAGCAAGATTAAAAAAGAAAAGGCTTGAAAAGGGCTTCAAGAAAAGCGTAAGGATAACTTTTTTAATTGCATTTTTTGGAGCCCTTTTTACTTTTTTATTTGGAAGAACAATCATTCAAATCGTTTATGGAAAAGCGTACCTCCCTTCAACTCTAATCTTGCAGCTTTTTTCTCTTTTAATTATAAGTGCCCCAGTAAGCGGGCTTTACGGAACATATTATATTTCCCAGCAACACACGAAAAAATATTCCATTCTAGTTATCTTATCTACAATAT
>RFLO01000013.1 GCA_003693875.1 Candidatus Pacearchaeota archaeon
ATACTCATCTTTTTTCTGGCATACTATTACTTATCTGACAAGGAAGGCAATCCTGAAAAAGAAGCGCGTTCTCTTTTTTGGACAAGCATTATTTCGGTAATCGTAGTGTTTTTATTCTATGTTTGGGAATTTTTTGAGTAATGGGATTATGATTTTTATCAAATCCCCCTTAAAAGCAAATGATGTAGATTATACCTCCCGTGGTTACTATATCTCATGAACTTTTACTCCTTCCTTAACACTCTCCTTTTCAGCTTTTTCCATATTTTGAACTTTTGGCTGGGCGGGTTTTTGTTCTTCTTTTGGTCTTACACGGAAAACAACCGGCCTTTCCGAATCTTCCCCTAATTTTCCCACAATATACTTTACGGCCAGATTGTAAAGTACTCCTAATATGTATGCAACCAAAAAATAAACCAAAAGATCAATTAAAAGCCTCCAAATGCTTAGCGGAAATTTTCCAACGGTTGATGTGCCTAATTTTAAGAACACCAATGGATAACCCACATTTATTTCAGCATTAGTTTGTCCGGCAATAAGCTTTCCAAAAGGAAAATTTAAAAGACTTAAAATAATGAAAGCAAGAAACATTCCCATCATTAGATAAGCTGTTATGTGCGTTGGAACAAACTCTTTGGGAAATTCTTTTAGCCTTCCAAAAAACGGACGAGCGTGAGGATATTTTATCTGGGGCAGCGGCTTTACCTTTTTTGCTTGCGGCTTTGATTCGGTTTTTACAACCTCACTACTTGAAAAAGTTATTAGCTTCTTTGGACCCTTATTTTCTGCACGAATTTCTTCACCTTCATTCTCCATAAAATTTAGAGAACTTTTGAGAATAAAAAGTTTGGGGTTCTGCTCAAAACCCTTAAATACCTTAAAATTATCTAATTTTATGACCAGTTCCTCAGTTATTTCGAACATTGCTAATTTTATCGGCGGAGAGAATAATGTCACCTACGTCCTTCTCTTTTTTACTTCAGTCATAATCCTTTATTCTATCTTCGTTTTCTACTTTTACAGGTTCCTTGCAAGAAGAAACATCTTAGAGCTAAACCTTAACCAATACAATGTCTACGAGAATCCGGCCGTTGTAAAGATTTTTGCTGTCGTATTCTACATAATTGAACACATAATCCTTCTTCCGATTATGACCTTTTTTTGGTTCGCAGTCCTTTCAATACTCATCCTTATTTTGGCTGAAGGAATTGATGTGGGAACAATTCTTCTAATTTCTGCTGCAATGGTTGCCTCGGTAAGAGTCACCGCCCACGTTTCAGAAAGCCTTTCAAAAGACCTTGCCAAAATGCTCCCTTTCACACTACTTGCAATCGCAATAACAAAGCCTGGCTTTTTCAACATATCAAGCCTTCTCTCAAGAATCTACGAGGTGCCAACACTTTTTACCAGGGTACCCCAGTACCTTATCTTTATTGTTGCAGTTGAATTAATCATGAAATTCGCAGAATTTTTGAACAGCTTTTCTTCTCCGGAGGAAAGAATCATAGAAGATTAGCCATAAAAACTTTTAAACCACCTAATTTTAATCATTTAATGGCTAAATTAGATATATCAAAAATTGACACCATAAACGTGGGAATAGTTGGGCATATTGACCACGGAAAGACCACCCTTTTATACAGACTTTCTGGAAAGTGGGCAGACACACATTCCGAAGAACTAAAGCGCGGAATTACAATTAAGCTTGGCTACGCCGATGCATTAATACGAAAAGAAGGAAACAAACTTACAACAGACCCAAAATCCGCAGGAGAACCAATCCGTTATGTTACCTTTGTTGATGCACCCGGTCACGAAATGCTTATGGCAACAATGCTCTCTGGAGCGGCGATTATGGATGCGGCCCTTCTTGTAATCGCAGCAGACGAGGGCATAAAAGCACAAACACGAGAACACCTTGTTGCATTGAAAGCCAAAAACATAAACAATATAATCATTGTTCAAAACAAAATAGACCTTGTTTCAAAAGACGAAGCCATTAAAAATTATGATGAAATAAAAAAATTTGTAAAGGGAACAATAGCACAAGATGCGCCGGTGATTCCAATTTCAGCTCAACAAGGAGTAAATATTGAAAAATTGTTAGAAGCACTCTGCAAGATTAAGATAGACAGAAAGCCAACTGACGATAAACCAATCTTTTTTGTCGTTAGAAGTTTCGATATAAATCGCCCAGGCTCCGAAATAAAAGAACTGCACGGCGGAATCCTTGGTGGAGCCCTAAAAAGCGGAAAACTTAAAGTAGGCGATGAAATTGAGATAAAACCCGGCCATTGTTACAAAAAACAAGGCATTTACCACTATGAGCCCATAAAGTCGCGCATTGTTTCAATAAAAAAAGGAGTTTTCAATATTTCCGAAGCATCTCCTGGAGGGAGTCTCGCAATAGAAACAGAACTTGACCCAAGCCTTACAAAAGCTGACTCTCTTTCTGGAAGCGTTGCTTCTCTTGTTGGGCTTTTGCCCGATATTGTTGATTCTCTAAAAATGGAATTCACGCTTTTCGACGAGATTATCGGCTCGGATAAACACGAAAAAATAGAAGAAATTAAAGTAAATGAAATGTTGATGTTAAGCATTAATACCTCAATTACTGTTGGCCATGTCACAAATGTTCACAACAATGTAGCCGCTCTTTCCTTAAAAATCCCTGTTGTTCCAATTAAAGGAGAATCTGTTGGCATTGCAAGGAATTTTAAAGGTCACTGGAGACTTATCGGATTTGGAAAAATTTGCTGATTTTTACAATAATCCTTAAATACCAAAAAATCCTCTTAACATTATGAGGAGTTGGCTTCCTTTGATAGCGCCCTTGTTCTTATCTCTTGTTCTAGCAGATACCTTCATCTTGCCAGACGCCTATTGCACTGAGCCAAAGCCTCTTTTAGAGCAGCACTCTATAATTAGCGAAAATTTTCTTTTTTTTCTTAAAAACAAAAGCCTTTTTGTAAGAGAACTTGGAAAAGATGGCGAATACGGGACAAAAGACGATAGAATTGTTTTGCTCTACGAGGGATCATTTGACAAAATTTATCCGGAATTTAAAGCTGATCGTGGAGTCGTTGCCTTTGTTCGCAAAAAAGGACCTTATGACAGCGAAATCCTCTCAGTTGTTTCCGCAGGTCCCGATGGATTTTTTGGAAGCAGTGACGATGTGTTCTCAAATGTTTTCGGAGCAAGCAAAAACAGAATAAAAATCGTAAGCCTTCGCAACTCATACCTTGTCTTTTCCGTAGAAAACCCTGAAGAAAAAAGAAATTATGTCTGCTCCCTCAAGGACACCTCTTCTGGATGCTTTATTGGAAAAATCTGGGAAATTGGACAAAACTCTTTTTCAAGGATTTTTGTTTTCAGTAAGAACAACTTTGTTTTTGAGAAAGCAGGAACAATTTATTCCTCCTACCGCGGAAAAAAATCTTTTGTTTCCAGAGGGAGGTTAGAAGATGTTAAAGGCCCGCTAATCTTTTTTTCACAAGAAGAAAAAATTTATTTTTCTGTCTTTCCAAGCTTTCCTTTTTTTAAAGAAATTGGAAGAGGGGATTTCTTCAGAGTTCAAGAATCTCCCGAGCAATCCTCGTTTGGTTTTCTTGAAATTTACCGTGGAGACGCATTTGTCTTTGACAATTTTTTCAAGTCAAGAAAGTCTTTTGTTGGAAATAACATATCTTACGCAAAGCTTAGTGGAAATAACCTACTCACCAAAGACGGATTTGGTTTAAGAATTAGAAGATGCTTCCTCCTCTGACTTCTTATTAAAAAAATCATTAAATTTTTTTTCTCCTTCCTTTAAAACTTTCGTGTTAATCTGAACTGTGTCTTCAGATATTTCTCTTCCTCTGACAGTTTTTCTTAAACGAAGACCCTTTGGTTTTCTGTTCACCTTTTTCTCTCCTTTTGGTTTCTTATGCATGCCCGGCCCATAGCCAAGCAAGACTCTTTTCAAGGACGGCCCTTCTATATTCCTCATACCTGGAAAGCCTGCTTTGTCCGAAGTACCTGTTATCTCAAGCTCATAACCTTTCAACTCTGGGGAGATTAGTTCTCCTTCAATCTTTTCTCCGATAGCGTGGCCAATTATTTCTTCGTTTTCACTTTCAACTTTGTAAGTCTTTCCGTTTAAGGAAACATTTACCTTGAATACCATAATCATAAGCTAAGAAATTGGGTTTAAAAGGCTTTTGGGAATTCTTGGTAAGCTTTATTAATCAGATTTGCCAGTTAGTTAAATGAAAAGAGGCCAAATTAGTTTTGAGTATATGGTCCTTATCGGGTTTATCACGATCGTTATTGCGGGACTTATCAGCGTTGCCATCTTTTACGCCGGCAATGTTAGAACAGAGGTTTCTTCCAATCAGATAAATGAGTTTGGAAACAAAATTATCTCAACAGCAGAGTATTTATTTTATGCCGGAGAGCCCTCAATGGCTACAATTACGGTTTACCTCCCCGAAGGCGTCAAGAACGTAACAATTATTGACAATTCCATTGTTGTTGAGTTTTACTCAGCTTACGGACTTACACAAAATGTCTTCCCAAGCAAAGTCAACATCACCGGAACAATTACAAGTGATTGGGGTCTTAAAAAACTAAAAATTTCAGCCACTGCGGACAAGGTGGTAATCACACAGATATAATGAAAAACGGCCAAGCTGGTATCGAGTTTATTATCCTGATAGGGTTTTTGATTTTTGCATTTGCTGTTTTTTTCCTTGTCATAAACAACAATCTTTCTGATAAAATTGAAAGGCGAGTAGTCCTTGAATTAATTGAGATCGCAAGAACCGTAAGAGATGAAATAGCGCTTGCAAAAGATTCAAGCGACGGATATTATCGCGAATTTTTCCTTCCTAAAACAATTTACTCTGGAGAATACAGGATATGGATAAACGAAACCATTGTTTTTGCAGAAACCTTAGACAAAGAACATATAGTTTCTTTCCCCGTCCAAAATGTTACAGGCCAACCAATTATTGGAAAAAACACCATAAAAAGAGTTGGTGGAGAGGTGATTCTAAATGGCTAGGGCTCAAATTTGGGGCATGGACCTTATTGCGGCAGTTATGATTTTCTCAGTAGCACTTTCTTTTTTCTACTTTTACGCCATAAACGACCGGGACCTTCCCCTCGAAAAACTTGAAACACTTACGCAGGAAGGCATTCTCTTAACAGATATGCTTTTATCAGAGGGATATCCTACAAACTGGGACGAATCAAATGTCATTGAAATTGGAATCCTAAGCAACGGAATTGTTAACGAGACAAAACTTGAAAGGTTTTACAATCTTGCTACAAATGATTATTACCATACAAAAAACATTTTTAATGTTGGGTATGACTACTATGTCTTTTTCAATGAAAACATGAGCATTGGAGGATCAAGCATTGACGGAATTGGAAAACCCGGAGTTACCAGAAAAAATATTAATGCTAAAAACCTTATTCGTATTAATCGCGTCACTGTTTATCGCGGCAAACTCACAAGCCTTACAGCTTATATTTGGGAAGAATGAAAAGGGGGTTATTTTTTAGTGTAGATGCATTGATTGCACTTGTAGTAATCCTTATAGGAGTTTTGATAGTTGTGCCATTCAATTCAGTCGATTACGAAGAAAAAGTTGTGCAGAAAGATATTATAAGGTCCCTTTCTGCACTAAAAATTGGAAGCATGAACAGTTCGCTTGTTCAAAGTTACTTGTCTTCTGGAATAATTTCTGACCCTAACAAGTCGGTATTAGAGCAAATCGGAGAATTTTATGTTTTAAACAAGACACGCTCGCGCGCCCTGGCACAGGAAGTTTTTAATCAAATAAACACAACAGATAACATAGGAATTTGGTTTGGAAATGAACTCATTTCATCAAGAAATAAAACAGTGTATGATGCTGCTAACAGCGTAATTGTTGACAGACAGGTAATAAGCGGAATTCAAGAAGGGCAAAGTGTTACGGCTTATTCAGCAAGAGCCGTCCTCAATCGCAATACTCAGTCAGAGTATTATTACTTCGGTGGATACATTGGGGAAGGTAACATAAGCCTTCGTGTTTTTTATAGGGGGGATATAAGGTCTGCTATTCTTGAGATTGCAACAAAGAAAGACTTCGATGTTTATGTTAACGGGAACCTTGAAGGAAGTTTTACAGGTTCAAGCTCTGACTTTATCCCCAAGAAATACCAAATACCAATATCTCATTTCTCATCTGGTGAAAATCTCTTTGAACTTCGTGGAGATAATCTTAATGTACAGGGAGGATTTCTACGCATAGACTATCAAAAACAATACTCAAATGACTCTGAGAAAAAATACTACTTTCCTGGCATCGAAGGAGCAATAAACCTCTACGACGGATTAGATGTCCACGGAACACTCAAATCAATGAATTTAAAGCTTCATCTTAAAACAAATTTCTCAACTTTCCTTTCAATTGGAAATGTCACGGTTTTTAACGGAACCACAAATGGTATTGAAACTAATATAACAATACCTGATTCGACCCTCTCATCAAATCTTGACTATGGCTTTTTGAGCAACAAGACAATCCCAATAAGGCTCGGATTTGAAAATGCAAGTTATGTATCAAACATTAGCCGCCCCCTCGACACGTTCAGCGTCACAGACCTAAGTGGCAGCATGAATCGGTATGGTTTTTGCAAAGACTATCAGACCTACCATTCTTACTGCGACAATTCCCCTACTTGGTGCATTGCCCCCCCAAATCAAGGTGGCTGTGGAGGAGTTTGGTACCGCCCAATTGATGCAGCAAAAGATGCTAATAAGGCATTTATTGATGCAATCCTTAATTCCTCAAAAAATCGCGTTGGACTTGTGGGCTACAGTTCTACTACCATTGAATCTGCAAGTCATGACCTTTCCTCTGACGCTAACTCGCTGAAAGCAACTGTTGATTCTTGGTCTGCCAATGGAATGACTTGCATCTGTTGCGGCATAAACTCGGCAGTCGATAAAATTACCTCTGCAACTTCTACTGGTTCTCTTGCTGGAAACCTAATGACTTACTACCCTTTTGAAGACAGCGTAGAAGATTTAAGTGGAAAACAAAACAATGCAACAATTCATGGAAGCCCAACCTATCAAACAGGATCTTTTGGAAAATCCCTTGAATTTAACGGAGCAACAGATTATATCGAAGCAGGAAGAATTGAAAATGTTACAACCAATGGTACAATAGCATTCTGGTTTCGTCCAAGAAACAAGTTTGACAAAAAATCAAATAATCCACAAGGCTTGTGGTCCAAATATGAAAACAACTCAAAAAACGCTTTCATCTCGCTTAAAGGAAAAAATCTAAACACTGGCTCTGGAAGTGATGGTTCAATTCAGGTGAAATTTGAAAATGTTGGTGGAACAACATACATCCACACTAACAAAAACAAATGGAACGGGGGAAATTGGTATCATATCGCAGTCACATGGGGAGGGGGAACCGTAAAGATTTATGTTGACGGAACCTTAGAAAACACGGCATCTGGCTCACCAGACCTAAACATGCAAGGAAACCACACCTTCGGAAAGAGCGTCTTTGACAGTGCAGATTTCTCATCTGATGCTTACTTTGACGGCAGAATTGATGATGTAAGGGTCTACGACTACGAGCTAAGCCCATCCCAAATTGCGGGCCTTGCAGATATGACTCCAACCTGCCAGAATTCAATAGTTGAAACTGGAGAAGTCTGTGATAGACAAAGTGCCTGCTCTGAAAACGGGGCTTTGGGCTCAATTAACTGTAACCCTACCTGTTCTGGATTCATTGGATCTTGCAATACGACGGCTATATGTGGTAATGGAATCTTAAACTCTGGGGAAGAATGTGACGATGGAAATACCCAGAATTACGACGGATGCTCAAGCAGTTGCAAAATTGAGGAAAGATTAAAGTCAATTGTTGTCATGAGCGATGGACAGGCAAATGTAAGGTGCCCAAGACAAAACACTGGAAGTGCATCACAAGATGCTATCCAGGCAGCTTGTGATGCCTACAATAACTACGGAATTCGCGTCTACTCCGTTGGTTTTGGAAGTAATGCAGACGAATCAACTCTTCAGGCAATAGCTAACTGCGGAAATGGTTCATATTACTTTGGAAATATCTCTGATATAATCAATATTTACAAAAACATTGCTGGAGAAATAATACAGGGCTCCTATGTCCAACAAAGACTTGAGATCAGTGGTGATCTTGACTCAAGAATCTGGCCGGATTCTTACATCGACTTCGAAGTTGATGAACCCCCAAAGCCATTTGGAATTCTTGTAACAAAAGAAAAAAAGTTCAATGATGGTTACGGGGGGACTTTTAACATTCCAGAAAATTCAAGTGTTGTAGAAGCTTTCGTTGTTTCCTACTCAGGACCAAGATGGACTGCCGAAGCCTACATCAACAATACGATTTTTTACAATTTGAGTGACTACGGAGATACTTTTGTAAAACTTGGAGACCCATATTCAATTAGAATCCCAACAAGCCTCATTCAGAAAAGTAACCAGATTAATCTTACAACCGGGCTTAATCCATCTAACCTTACGGAAGGCTCATCAGAAAATAAGATAATCTATACAATTAAAAGAGACAATATTGCAGCTTATTCCTCACTTTCCGCTATTGCCGACGGGTGCTACTGGCATATAGAGTTTGAAAACAACACTTTTGCAGACCTAAATGTTCCATCAGATTACAGCGGCTCAGATAACTGCTATTACAATTCCTCTGTTAGATCTATTAGCAATGCACAGGACGCGGTCCAAGTTGCAGTAAAGCGTCTTTTGGAGCTTCTCGACTTTGATAATGACGGCGTTGTTGATGTCAAGTTTGATGCGGGCGATATGAGCATAAATTCCTCATCAATTAGCGGAATCCCGTATAGCTGGTCAACCGAAATGCAGGTTAGAACATGGAATTAGGAAAACGTGGCATTTTCTTCACACTGACTGCAATAGCTTTGCTTTCACTTGCACTTATTTCTTTTAGCATACTTTCAATTTCAAAACAAAGACATTCTATCTCAAAAAGAGTTGAAACCCTAAACTCTTTTGTCCACTCTCTCGAAGAGGATATGAAAAGAAAACTCTATATTTCGGGATTTAGAATTATTTTTCTTTTTGAGAAAAGAATTGTCAGGAGTGGTGCTTATATCAGCGATGCCGAAAATGCCTCAAGAGAAGCTTTTTTTCAAGGAACCATTGATGGCTCTGCAGATAACGACGAACAGGTTTTGCTTGATGGTGTAAAGTTTTCAGACATAAAAAACGATGTTTTAAGCCTTGGAAGAAAGCTTAATCTTGAAGTTAGCCTTGAAAACCCTTCTCTTGAAGTTTACCAAAAAAACCCCTGGTTTGTTCACTTAAAACTTACAACAAATTTTTCAGCACGCGATATTAATGGTCTTGCATCGTGGAACAAAACACTCATAACCGAAGCAGATGTTCCAGTCATAGGGTTTGAAGATCCTCTTTATGTTTTAAACACCAATGGAAAAGTTTTTCAAAAAATAAATCGGACGCCCTACAAGCCTCTTGTCAGCGGAAGCGATGTTACAAATCTTACAAATCATGTTAACGGAGGATTCTATATAGCTTCAAACAAAAGTCCAAGCTTCCTAAATCGTCTTGAGGGCAATTTTAGTTGGAACGATTTCGGAATAGAGTCTCTTGTAAACATCCCCTTGCTTTCATCTCTTGGAATTGAAGTTTATGATAAGTCGGTAGTGGACTCTGTTTATTTTTCCAATAGCAACCCTACCTCACATAACATACAGGGAATGCCGCCGTGGTTTAAGATTGATGATGACCATCTCGAAATTTATAATCTAACTGGCCTTACCACTTAACTGCAAAAGCCTCTTTGCTCTGGAGGCCTGAATGGCTCAAAAAAAATCAGTTTTATCCAGCCTATTAGTGGTATGCGAAAAACAGCCTTCCCAATTACCTGGCTCTTGTTAATCTCCTTTTCCGAAGGAAGCTGAAGATAATTTGTCTTGTAGTTATCTCCTTTTGTTGAAAAGGTCTCGCCCGCGCGTATCACTCGGTGAATCAATGGATGCCTCGAACCTGCTTCAAATATTATCACATCTCCGACCTTAACATTTTTTGGCCCAACAACAAATATTACATCGCCCTTACTAAACCCGTCTGGAAATGTCCAATCTTTCGTATCTTCTATCGAGATATTGTTTTCTGCATAAAGCGTACTTTTGAATACATTATCAAAGCCCCTTCGGTCATGATACATTGAGCAACTTTCTACTATAACAAGTGGAAGGCTCGTTCCGGTAACAAGTGAAAGAAGTGGAAAGAAAACAAAGCGAATCAGGACAAAGGCAAGCAGAAGCGTTGCAAAAAAAGATGGCCAGTCATCCCGCTTAAAAAATTCTACCACCTCTTTCATTAATTTTCTCATTGAAAAAACTCGAATAGTTCATTTAAATAATTTGCTCATTATTTAATTCTCCCTTCCTGCCAATCTCGAAGAACTTTCCTTGCAGCCCTCTCCGTATCCTTTTTCCCTTTTTTTAGAAGAAATTTCTTTGATTCAGCCAAACGTTCAAGAAACTCCTCAGAATCATTTGCATCAATATCGTAGTGTTTGTTTAATCTCTCCTTAAACTTTTCAAAAAGTGTCGTGACAACAACCTCCGGGTCCCTTACATCCGAGGCGCTTCTTGCCCCAAAAATTGTTGCAATAGCAAATTTTTCCCTTTTCGTGGAGTAAGTATCCTTGGAAATTACTCCCGGAGTATCAAGTAAAACCACATTTTCAAATAGCCTTATTTTTTGAATTCCACGAGTAAACCCTGCCTGTTTAGAGGTTTTTGTTTTAGCTGACCGGGCAAGTACGTTTATCAAAGAACTCTTACCCGTGTTTGGAAACCCGATAACTCCCACAACCACCTTACTCTTTTTAATTTTTTTTGTATGGATTCTTAGAATTTCCCTTAAAGTAGATATGCCTTTTTTTGTCTTAACTGAGACAAGAATTGAAGGTTTCAGTTTAGTTTTTTTTGGTTTTTTTAGAAGGTCTGATTTGTTCAAAACAAAGATTATCTTTTTCCCGCCGGACTTTGCAAATTCTTCTAAATCCTTGTTTCGCATTTCGTCTGCAAAACGCGCATCAAGAACCTCAAGAAGAATATCAGATTCCCCAACTACTTCCCTTGCAATTTCTGGATACTTTTTTCTCTGTTTTCCAATGTTTTCTATCTTTTTTGTCTTCCTTGAGCTAAAACTATATCTTAGTTTCATAAAATTACTTTCGCTTTGACAAACGATAAATCCTTCTGCCAATAAAAAATACCGCAACAAGAAATACAAGTATGATTATTGCAACTATTGAACCTGTTCCTGCAAGATTTTTTGCAACAAAACCAGTTGGAGCATTTCCTCCATATATCACTGACTCTTCAAGGATTGTTTTTCCTGTTGGGGTTAATACTGCAACCTTAAGCATTCCACTCTCTGCCTTCGAGATGTCCAACTCTATTTCCCCTCCCTCGCTTTCAATCTCAAATGGATCCTGTGCTATAACCTTCCCATTATCATCAGTCACTCTGAATACCAGATTTTCCTTCGGCTTTGACAGTTCCGCCTTGTACTCTATTTTCATCGTATTTTCCTCCACAGAAATCTTCTTAATTTGAAAATTAACTTCCGTTTTAATAAGCTTCACCTCAAATGGAATCTTAGCAGTTATATTATCAAGGCACTCAATAAAAAGCTCAAATCCGTCTATTTTTTCTTCTTTTGCTATGAAGTTCATCTTGAAATCAACTAATTCTCCAGCGGCAATGTTCTTTATGTCCGAAGAATCAACGAGTTCCTCGTATCCTTTTTTCGGCTTTAGGCGGCACTTATTTGCAGAGAAAAGCCTTTTATTCTTCACGCTTACCTCTATGCTTTTCTCTTCATCGGGAACCACTATTATCTTTACGGGTTTTATTTCAAAATAAGAAGTTGAAGAGCTTTGGCCTCCTCCGCCTCCTCCGCCGGAACCCCCTCCGCCTCCACCACCAGAACCGCCGCCGGAGCCTCCTCCGCCACCAGTTCCAGAGCTCGTTGAAACAGAAAAGGTAGAGTTTGTTGAGTTAACATTGCCTGCAACATCCTCTGCTGTCAAAAAGAAATAATACTCCCCATCAGCAGAAAGGTCAAAGGCCGAGGAGTTGCAATCAGGAAGGGTTGTGTTAGAAATCACTTCTTGTCCAGTTGTCCAGCTTACGCTGTAAAAGCAAGATAAAGACGAGTTATCGTTTGCCTGAAATTGTATTGGTATGTTTTTTCTTGTAGAATAAGAGCCTTTTGGCGAATTAATTTCTACTTTTGGATTTTCTGTATCTACCAAAATTGTATTGTTCGAAGTAGAGTTAGAGTTAGAGGCAGTATCAAAACACTTAATACTCCAAATATAAACTGCATCGGACAAACTTAGTTGAAAACTATTGTTTGCTTGGGAAATGGGGTTTTGGTCCGTCTGATTTAGTGAATACTCTCCAGTAAAATTACCCCAAAGTTCACACCTATCAAGGTCTACATCCGTTGGAATGTAAGTAAAATTAACATCCCTCTTATTAGATGTAGATGATGGACCTACTATTTCAATTGCTGGAGGGCCTGTTTGGACTGTAAAGTTCGCCGAATCTGCGGAAACCTCTCCTACCGTATCATTTACAAAAATCCTAATTTCATGAACCCCATTGGTTGTATCAAATGTAGAGTTTGCACAATTCGGAAGTGTTGTATTCTGGCCATTGTCTATGTTGAACCAACAAGAGTCAATATTTGATTCCGCATCTGTCACCGAGAAGTTTAAAGGAATCCCAGAAGAGTATCCAAACAAATCATCATTTGCTGGAGAGATTAAGGTTATTGTGGGTGCAGTGTTTTGCGGGCTATAGTCAATTGAAACATCCTTAAATGCAGGCGAAAGCGAAGATCTTTGGCTATGAAGCCTGAATTTGTACTGAAAGTATCTGTTATCCGGAAGGTTCAGGTTTTGGGGGGATGTCGCACGAATTTGCGTGAACTGTTCGCCTGAACAGGAAACGTCGTTGCAGGTTCGCACATAAAGATTGAGCCTTAGAGCTCCTCTTTTGTATAAATCTAAAATTTCAGAGTCAGAAAGAGCGCGGTTCCATATTGCAACCTCATCAATCCCACCCCTAAAATAGCCATTGCCTAAAACAGAAACATCCCGCCCAATTGAAAGAGGAGGTATTGTGCTGGAATAAAGGCGATTAATTGGATCTGGCTGAGGATTTTCAGACACCCCATTCAGATATACATCGAGGTTTGTCCCGTTCCATCTCCCAACTATATGATACCATCTGCCAGGCACCATAGTGGTCGTCCCGGTTGCATAAACACAGCTTGCAAGCCCGCCGTTTGAACATGCAACAAATCGTGGTCGCCTATTTTTTATCTGCAAAACCCAGGAACGATGATTTCCAAGAGAACGATACCTTGAAACTATATCCCTATCCACCGACGCACCATAGGGTGCTGGAAAAACCCAGGCAGAGACAGTAATTGCGTTTGTAAAATTAAACGCTTGGCTGTAAGCAACATCTACTGTTCCATTAATTCCGTTAAACCCAAAAGCTCTGTTAAATTTTCCCGGAAGATTTCTTGTTACCCCCCTTGTCAAGATTACAGAGTTGCCAAGGCCTGAGGTATCTTGAGGATTGCCAGATGTTTCGTCAAAATGAAACAAAAGAACATTTCCATTCATATTTGCGTTCCCGGTTGGAAAATTTTCTGAACCGCCGTTGTCTGGAAGAGGCTTTTGGTAAGGTCCTTTCGCTGTCCACGAAATATTGTTCCATGTTGAATTTGATAGGGCATCAAATACTCTTGAAGTATAATTGCCTACCATAAATCCTGGAGCCAGCTGAACATATCCTGAAGAAAATTCCGTGTTTTCGTAGGTTCCAAGGTCAAAGTCATTTTGGGACGAATCAGAAAAAATTGCAAATCCTGTAAGCCAGTTTCCACCTATATCTATTGTTGCAAAATTAATTGCGAAAATGAAAAATCCAAGGACAATAACCCCCAGGATGATAACAAGCTCTTTATTACCCCTCATTAATTGAATTAGTACTATTGGGTATTTAAAACTTATTGGATTTTGCCCGTTCGTAAATTCTTTAAAGAGTGCTTCATTTCAGGAATAATGAATCTTATTGATGTCTGTGACGAAAAAAACAATTTGACTGGAAGAAAAGAGCAAATTGGGGTTATTCATTCTAAAGGTCTTTGGCATAGGGTAAGCCATGTCTGGCTCTATACCTCTAAAGGAGAGGTTGTTCTTCAGCTTCGTTCAAGAAAAAAACGACTTTTTCCAGGCCTTTTAGATGTTTCCGCAGCAGGTCATATCGATTCTGGTGAAACTCCAAGGCAAGCGGCTCTCCGTGAAACTAAGGAAGAATTGGGAATTACCTTAAAAAAGATTAATTTCTGGAAAATCATAAAGAACAGCATCATTTTTGACAAAATAATTAATAACGAGTTTTATTATGTTTTCTTCTCAAAAATCCCGCGAAATACAAAATTTTCCATAAATCACGAAGTAGAAAGCGTGCACTTTGTCAATATTGCTGAACTCTTAAAATCCCTAAACAAATCTCCACAAAAATATGTTCCGCATGGCCGGTATTGGATTAATGTTTTAAATGAAATAAAGCGAAGATCCCAGGTTACTGGATAAGTTCAAAGTCCTCAAATATCTTCTCAAGAGTCTGTAAATTTTCTTTTGTAATTCTAACTTCCTTTTCTTTTACCTCTTCAATTTGTTTTCTAAGCTCCTCAAAGTTTGAATCTTTAATTTCATTATTCTCTATTTTCTGAATTTTTTGCCCGGTCACCACAAAAATATCTTTTAGAAAAAATACTTCGGCAGTAAGGTCCCGCCCCTTGACCACGAACTTGTGTTTTTCTGCCAAAATCATTTCCTTTCTCTGTTGAAACTCTGTTAAACTTTTTATAATCTCCTGAGCAAACCTCTTAGCCCTCTCAACATCTATTTTGTGTTTGAATCCTTTTTGAGAACTTTCCTTTTTTGACAATGCTACCTTGTTCCTTATTTTTGCTATGAACCTCAAATTTTCGGTATAGCGCTTTGAAAACTTACCGCTATTTACAAACTCATCGTTAAAGCTTTTAATTAGCCTTTCCTCGCCTTTTTTCCCAAGAAGCTTCTCGAGCATCTCAAAGACCTCCTTGTAAACCTCCTCAATTTCTTTTTCCCCAATTCTTTTTTCTATCTGAAAACGAAGTTCTTTTAATCTGGAAATATAATCCAAAGCATTTTTCTTTAGACGATCCACATCTGCCCCACTAATATCCCCTGGCTTTATTTTTCCATGCTCATAGCCTTTGTAATATTTTAATGCAATTTCTTCAAATATGTCGGCATACCTTTCCTCTATCAATTTTTCCTTTTTTACAAATGTCTCGCGAAAGGACCTTGCTGTTTCGTAAACATTCTGTGGAGCTTGTCCCATCAACATAAGCATACCCTGAGTAGGGGTTATAACGCCCCAATAAATGTCCAAAACCGCAATGTCAAATATTCTTTTGTTTACAATCTCTTTTATTTTGTCTCCACTGCTCATAAACATATCAATAGCTTCAGGACTCGGTCTTATTTTTCCCATGCGAAGAAGCATCTTCCAGGGAAGAAAAGCACCCCGATCATAAAGCGGTATTCCATCACGAATAAAAGTAAACATAACTGGATGGGCATCTTTTACAGCCTCCCAAAATTCAGTTAAAAGATAGACTTGTGGAGAAAGTTTGTTTTTTACCCCGGAAAGTTCTTCTGCTCTTTGAATAAACGAATGGATTATTCCGCGCAACTTTTCTTTTAATTCAAGTCTTGGTGTTCTCTTCACATCAGTATCATCTATAACTATAAAGACATCAACATCGCTTGTTTTTGTCTCTTCCTCTCTTACAAGGCTCCCAGCGATAACATAGCTTGTAACATATCTTACAAACTTACCTATAACCAAAGACTTATGAATATTTGACACACGAAGAGCCCCAAGAATGCCCTTATCATAAACAGGATGTGCCATTGAGATTGCTTCCATAACATCGAATTTTGAATCAAGTCCAAGATTCCATATATCAACGGGAGTTATAACATGAATCCACAAGTTTGGGTTAATTTCTTTTGCAACTCCTATTACCTCGAGCCTTACCTTAGCTATATCCTTAAACTTTTTTTCAGGAATTATAACAACAATATGAAAAAGTCCTCTTTTGCTGTCTGCTTCCGGAACGGAAAATTCCTCTTCTATTTTCCCATTCGCTTGAGGGGGGATAATCCCAACAGCTTTTATAAATTTAAATTTTTGGGTAATCTTCTTAGTCAATTTTTCAGCATAATTTTTCACTTCTTCTTGTTTTTTTCTTATTTCTTCATTCATACGCATCTGATCAATAACTTTCCCTTCAAAATCCTTATTTGACAGATTTTCCTCGACCGAATGACGAGAACTATCGGGATGTGCTTCTTTCATAAAACCTCTTGTAAATTACATTATTTAAATCTTACCAAGCAATACTTTTAGGCTCTCTCCGCACATATTGGAAATTGCCTATTAGTTCGTATACCTCAATACTTGATTCTACTTGATCGTCAAAGTAACGTACCTGATATTCGCGATCATTTTTTGGATTATAGACTTCTATAATCATCTCCTTGGTATCGCCGTGGTCTTGAAAGAGAAAATGGGCATCAACAATCATTTCGGTTCCCTGAATATAGATTTTGTCTCCTTTTTTTATTTTCGAAATTGGTTTGCTCTGTTTTTCAATTGGAATCATATAACAATACCTCACTCTTTGTTTTTAAGATTTGCCTAATAACTTTTGGCAGCATAAGCCACAACAGAAGCCTCTTTGTTACAAAAGACACACTTGCCCTTAGCTTTCTCATCTTTATCATAGCGTACTCCCATAAGCCGAGCTGAACATTCTTCTTCTACGAAAGCGGCACATTTCTTTCCCTTGTTTTCTATCGAGCAAAATCCAAACCTTGCTATCTTCCCGCCGCTTATTGTTTTTTTTACCCCCTCCTTCGTATCACAGTCAACTATCCTACGGTCCAAAAACTCCTCTGCTTTGCCTGTTAAACGCGCATCATATTCCGCACCGAGATTCCTTATTTCCTCAAAAAGATCTTTTAAAGAAACCTTTATTTTCTCCCTTGTATCCCTTACAAAAACAGTTGCAGCTTTCGCTTTTAATTCTTCCTCCCCAATTTCTATTCTAAACGGCACCCCTTTCATCTCCCAATAAAAGAACTTTTCTCCGGGACGCTTCTTTGAATAATCAACTATCGAATCAATTCGTTCATTGAAAAAATTCTGAGAAATTTTCTGACAAAGCTTTTTTATTTCATTTGATTTTTTTTCACTATGCATTGGGACTATAACTGCCTGTATGGGGGCTATTGTGTAAGGAAGAACAAGCCCATTATCGTCTCCGTGAAGAGAAATCACTGACGCCATCATCCGAGATATAGCTGGCCCATAGCAAGTCTGCCAAACAAACTCTTCCTTTTCTCTTTCGTTTACAAACTTTATGTTAAATGCCTTTGAAAAATGAGTGCCAAGCATATGTGTTGATGGTTGTTGAATAACTCTCCCATCAGGCAGAATTGAATCACTGCCAATCGTAAATTCTGCCCCCGGAAACTTATCCCACTCAGGACGTTTCATCGGAAGAAAAGGAATACCAAAGACTCTATGCATCACAGAATCTGTCATCTCAATATCTTCTTTTACCTGTTTAAGTGCTTCTTCTTTCGTTGCAAAACAGTTATGTGATTCAATCCAATAGAACTCGCGACTCCTTATAAGCGGTCTGGTCGCCTTTGTTTCATACCTAAAAACATTCGCTCTTTGATATATTTTAAGTGGAAGGTCGCGCCAACTCCGAATCCATAAACTATACATCTGATACATCGCTGTTTCACTCGTGGGCCGAAGTGCCAGCCTTTCTTCACCTTTCTTATTCTCAAGCCAAAAAACCTCCGGTGTAAACCCTTCTACATGCTCCGCTTCAAGTTTAAAATTATCTTCTGGAATAAGAGTCGGAAAAAACGTCGGTTCATGCCCAGTCCTTTGCATAGCTGACTCATAGATACGATACATCTTTTCAAGCATTCGTGCTCCCCAAGGCATAATCACCACAAAACCCTTTACACCATAACGGATGTCTAAAATTTCGGCTTTCTTCAAAATTTCGCTGTACCACTCACTGAATTTTCTTTCTTTTGAGATATTAAATGTTACCTTCATAAAAACCCTACTAAAAAGCCTTATTTAAAATTAACCGCCAAAGATACAAAAGGCCTGAAAAGAATACTCCCGCAGAATCAACTACAATATCTTCTACTGAAAAAAACCTGCTCGGGACATAGTATTGATGGACCTCATCAAGAACGCCGTAAAAAACACTAATTAAGATTGATAGCCAAAACAAATCTTTCCTTTTTCCGCCTATCGTAGAAATCATCAAAAACAAGTTGAAGAAGAAAAATGCAAGAAAATGGTAGGCTATTGAAAGAAGGCTGCCATCAAGATATGCTCTTTTTGATGGTCCAAAATCTATTGAAGAAATAACAAATATTGCAACAGCCAAAAAAATTGTTATTGCTCTGGAGAGTTTTCTGTTTTCTTCAAAATAACCTATAAAACCCATAAAATCAATTAAATTTACCTTCCCAGTTTAGGCTCACTTCTTTTAAAAAGTTTTCTTTTAAGATAATATGCCAAAAAAGCTAGCCCAAGAGTTGTTACAACATAATTTCCAACATTTTTGCCTACTTCTTCTTTTAGTTCTCTTGCAAGCTTTGAATTTGGATAAATCTTAACTGATTTTGGGTCTGCCGTATACCCCCTATCAGATTTTTTAATTCTAAACTCTGCGACAGGAGATTTTTTGTATTCCAACGAAACAGAATAGTTTTCAGGGTCTGCTGCAGATGGAAGGATTGGTATAGGTCCTGTTACTCTTGCTTCAAGGCTCCCTTCTTTTTTGATTTCATCAAGTTTTTTTTCAAGGCTTTCGCGCGCGATTTTTCTCGCAGAAGGCAAGGGAATGTCTTTTTCAATAGCTTCTTCTCCGGATTCTTTTATTGCTTCAATATAATCTTCCCTTGCTTCCATGCTATTTGCCTTTGCCTTAATTATCCCCGGAACAAGAATGCAACTCTGAGGCAAGGCAGCTGAAGCTAACACAAGCGTATAAAAAAGACCATTCCGAACATAATCTAAAAGTGCCATGTTGAATGAAATCTTTTTGCATTTATAAACTTTTAGACATTACTAAGTAGTATCTTATCACAAGGTTAATTTTAAAAGCAAGATGAGATTTGTGCTTTGGGCTCGTAGTTTAATGGATAGAACAACAGGTTTCGGCCCTGTTGATGGGGGTTCGATTCCTCCCGAGCCCGTTGGAAAATACTGCATCCATATTTTTTTATGCTTCAGAGAAAAAGTTCAAGGAAATAAGTCCTTCAGATTTACTTCCCTTAACCACAAATGTTAGGCGTAATTGCTTCGAACGTCTCGATAATTTAGTTCTTCAACAGCTTCCCTAACCACCGAGAAAATGTCAAAATTTAATAGGGAGTACCCTTTCCAGTTATAGCACCAAATCTTCTTGCGATAGTTAAGCCTTTTTCCACATTTTTATACGCGACAAAAACTTTTCTTCTAGAGTCTCTACATCTTACGCCAACCATTCTTTATGTCAACTAAACCCCTACAAATTACAACAATTAAGAAATATATTGATGTTTTGCTCTCCGCAACTCAAAATCCTTCGTAATTTTGCCACGCCGCACTCCCCTCATTTCACCCAAGCCGATTTAGAATTTAGGGAAATTGTCCTTAATATCTCCACCTTATGGCTGCAATAATTAAGCCTGCAATAAATAAGATTAAACCAAAAAAACCCGTAACATCGCCACCAAGGTAAGGAATAGGCAAATATGCAAAAAAAGCAGTTATCGCCAAAGCTACTATACATAACTTTACGCCACCCTTCCTTGTTAAAAATTTTGAGGAATTCTTCATTGAAGGCCCGCAAGTTATTACAATCACCAATCCAAGAATAAGAACCATTGCACCAAAAAGATCAATATCCATCTCCCAAAAATTATAGGTAAATAAATTAAATGCAAGGATTACTATCCCAATTAAGCATAAAACAACTCCGTTCTTTCTTGTGAGCCATCCCATACAACTATCAATAGTTCATAGACTTATAATATTTGTGTTAAAAATAACCTATCATTTCCCCCTCAATCCAACTGCACTCCGGAAAAATAATTTGCTCATTGAAAAAGCCAACATAACCATAAGAAATCTCCCAAAATCTCATAGTTTTTTGATTAAACAAACACAATTCAGTAATTTTTTAAACTTTTTTTACTTATGCAACTTATGAAAAATCGCCTACCGACAAAAGCAAAAATATTCTCTATTGTTTTTTTCTTTCTTGCAATCTTTGTTTCCATGCTTTCATTTGCCTTTGTTTCTTTCAAGTTAAGTGAAGGAGCCTTTCTTATTTCCCTTGGATTTGTTGGACCTCTTAGCTTCTACAAAGACGTTTTGCTCGTTGCTGGTTTTGTCCTATTTCCGATTTCTTTAATTCTTTTTGTGCTGGCCGTAGGAATTGCCGGTGGAAAAGACTGGTCCCGCCTAATGGCAATTGCTATTGGGATTATGTCTTTTGTCTTTTTCTTCTACGAAACCTTTTTCATTGCCCCCTTTGGAATTTTCTACGAAAACCTGGCAGCTCTCGTTTTAAGCCTGATAATTGCAAGATATTTTGTCTTTGACAAGAAATTCACAAAATTCTTTCACAATTAATCTTTGAATATCTCTTTTACAATTTTTCGCCCCCTTTCCTTTGCAAGGCATTTCTGGCAAACTTTTGAACCATCAAGAGATTCTCCAAAATATTTTGGCTCTGATAAACCATGACACCTAAGACACGCACGAAGGCAACGAACACACCTCTCTTCCCCCGTTGTACAATCAGTTCTCATGTGGTTTTGGCAGGCAGTGCTCCGGCATCTCTGGCATGTAACAGCACATCTTTGACAAAGTGGCTTTCCGCATGAATTACACGACTTTCTCAAACAACTCGAGCAAAACTCTTTTGAACATTCTCCACAATGACCTATACAATTATCACAACTCACATGTCCTAAAGCACAAAGATTTAGTCTATTCGTTTCCCTGCCACAGGATTCACATAAAAGGCCATCTATTCTTTCAAGCAGCGGATCATAGGAAAGCTCAAGAGAACGGACGCTCTCATCTTTTCGCAATAGTAAGTTAAAAAGAAAAACAGGATAGTAAATTACGGCTGTGTTTATGAGGTCGTTGTCAATGTTTAGGCTATGTTTGTGGACCGCATCCCTTATTGTAAACTCTTGTTCTTTTAGAATTCTTTCCTTGGATACATCACTTCCAATTTTTACAAGACCCTTCCTTAATCTTTCAAGTTTCCCCCGTATTTTTTCTGCCTCCTCGCCTTCCACTTTGTGCAACTTTATTTCCAATTCTTTTATTTTTTCGAGGCGGGCATTCAAATCACCTCCAAGTTCAAGAAGTTGTGTTTTATAATGCTCTTTTATTCTCGTAATTTCCCTTTCTAGTTTTTTTTCGAGCTTTTCCTTTATCTCGCTAACCTTTGGTTCTAAAAGTTCTCTTAACTTATCCCGTGCAGCGTGATAATCTTTTTCAAGATGGTCCGCTGACACCTCGCTGCTTTTTCCTTCAACAACACGATATCCCTTAAGGTCTCCTGAAACAACCCGCCCATTATGCACATAAATTTCATTTACCACACTTTGGCTTTCATTTAGAAACCTAAACGTTGTCAGAAATGTAAATCGCGAAAAAAAGCAATTTTTATGTTTTTTTAATACATTGCTTATTTTACAATTTTTTATGTCAATTGACTTTCGTATTTCTTTTAGAGGCTCTACCTCAAAGTCAATTTTTAAAAGAGTTGTTTTTGCACTTTCCTTCAAGTATCCCGTTATTGCAGAAAAAAAATGCGAATCTTTTGAAACATATTCTGCAAACTCTACACCAGGCTTAAAGCTTATCTTATAGGGGCATTTTCTTCCAATATACTTTTCAAAATCCACGGGAACATTAGAAACAATATAAGAGTCGCCTTCCCTTGTTATTTGGGCGTTTAAGCTCTCAAAAAATTCAACTACGAATCTTTCTATTTCCATTCCTTTTACAGGTTGCCTTCTTTTAATAAGATTATTGTAGCCAAAAGGATAATCCGTCTTAGTTTCATAAAACTTTTAAATGAACTGCTATTTTTTAAGAAATGAAAAAACTTGCTCAATTAATAAAGTATTCTTTTATGCTTGAAGATGCCAATTGACAAGGAAAAAATAGCAAGAGAAAATATTCTTCGTGAAAGTGAAGAGGCTATTGGAAAAAGCGTTAGAGGTTATGATTTCGATAATGGGGTTGACTTTGATGAAATTGTTAAATCATTTGAAACCACGGGGGCCCAAGCTACCAACCTTTACAAGGCAATTGAAATTATTCGGGAAATGAGAAGAGAAAAAGCCACCATCTACCTCGGGTATACTTCAAACATGGTCACCGGAGGGCTTAGGGAAGTTTTTAGGTTTCTTGCCAAGCACAAAATGGTTGATGTTATGGTTACAACAGCAGGAGGCATTGAAGAAGACATAATAAAATGTTTAGGAGATTTTAAAATAGGAGATTTTTTCTTAGAGGGGCGAAAGCTTCGCGAGAAAGGAATTAACCGCGCTGGAAATATCCTTATACCAAATTCAAGATACTGCAGATTTGAAGAGTTCATAATTCCAATTCTTGAAAAAGAGTACCAAAAACAAAAAAAAGAAGGCAAGATTCTCTCGGCAAGAAAATTAATCTGGCTTCTTGGTGAAAAAATAAATAACAAGGATTCAATTTATTTTTGGGCAAACAAAAACAAAATTCCGGTTTTTTGTCCTGCAATCACCGACGGTTCTCTTGGAGATATGATTTACTTTTTTAAGTCAAGGCACCCAGACTTTATTCTTGATGTCTCCGAGGATATTGTTGAAATGAACAACTCCACAATTGGAAGAGAGAAGACTGGATTAATCATTCTTGGAGGCGGCGTTGTAAAGCACCACATCTGCAATGCAAACATGTTTCGCAACGGAGCTGATTTTGCAGTATATATTAATAATGCAGAAGAGCATGATGGTTCTGATGCTGGCGCCCGTCCAGACGAAGCTGTCTCATGGGGAAAAATCAGGCCAGATGCTAAAACTGTAAAAGTTTTTGGAGATGCCTCAATAATTTTTCCAATTGTCGTTTCCCAAACTTTCGCACACAATTTTAATTCTTCAGACGCTCCTGAATAAGAAATGCGCGCAGAGCAATTTCCCCCGCGTTCCTTCTCTTCTTGCGGGATTCAAGAGCACGAAAGAGTTGGCGTGCTTTCTCAATCTTTTTTTCTTCCGCTCTCATTATTTCAATTTCGCCCCCTTTTCTTCAAGGAGTTTCATGACAGCAAAATCAACAAAATTCCTCTTTGACGGAAACCTAACTCTCATTTTTCTCTTAGAAATTAACTGTTCTATTTCCCTGTCAAGCCAACGACTTATTCTCACAACAGTATCTTTTCTTTTTTTCATATTGGTTACCTTTTATAAACATTTTGTAACCATAAGTTTATAAAATTAACGGTTTTAACAGCAGTTGACAAAATTTTAACAATTCAAAAACTATCTCAATCTCACAGTCTCAAGATTTTTCGGAACTACCGTTTCGATTTTATATGAACGATAAATACTTGAAGCAAAGTCAAGAGCCTTTGATTGTTCCCCGTGGTTTACAATAACTTTTCTTGGTCTGGGTGTTATATTACTCACAAATGCCATCAACTCATTTCTCGATGAATGTGCAGAAAACCCTTCAAGAGTTGCTACTTCAAGCTTTATTTCAACTCTTTCTTCCTTTCCTTCAACATTGAATGTCGCCTCTTTTAATCCCTCCTGAACCTGCCTTCCAAGAGAACCAGCACCCTGGTAACATACAAAAGCTATCCCATTCTTTTCATTGTCTGCAAGCTCCCTAAAATATTCTACAGATGCCCCGCCAGCCAACATTCCAGATGTCGCAAGAATTACGCAGGGACCTCCTTCAATTACTGCCTTTCTTTCCTGGGGAGAACCAACCTGCTTGAAAATTTCTGAGAGAAATGGATTTTTGTCTGAAAAAATTGAAGCCCTTATAGAATTTGAAAGAAAATCTGGATATGCAGTATGTAGCGCATTTATGTCCCAGATCATTCCATCAATGTATATTGGAACTTTTGGAAGTTTTCCAAGACGCATTGCCTCATCAAGAACAAGCATAGTTTCTTGGGCCCGTCCAACTCCAAGTTCTGGAATAAGAAGTTTTCCACCCCTGCCAATTATTTTGTTCACATATTCAATTAATTGTTTTTCAACTTCTCTTCTTGGCGGTGCTACATTTGTCTTTCCCCCATATGTGGATTCAACCTGCAATGTCTCAAGTCTTGGAAAATGTGAAGCTGCAGGATCAAGCAGCCTCGACCTTCCAAATTTTGAATCTCCGGTGTAAAGATAGTTATGGAGGCCATTCCCTATGTTAAAATGAATCATTGCCGAGCCAAGAATGTGGCCTGCATTATAAAAAGTAATCCTCACATCAGGGGTAATATCAGTTACCTCATGATAATTTAAGCAAACGGAGTGCTTAACCATCATCCTAACATCTGACGAGCGAAAAAGAGGGGTTGCAGCCTGCTTATAAGCAACACCAATAAAATCAAGAGCAAGCAAGGCGGCAATGTCTCTTGTCGGCGGCGTCATATAGACCGGACCACGATAGCCCATCTTGTAAAGATACGGAATTAGTCCGGAGTGATCTATGTGGGCATGCGAAAGCACGATGGCATCAACCGTTGACAAATCAAGTTCGGGAGCTTCAAGATATGGATATTTATCTTTTCCCGTTGAAGAAACATCAATCCCGCAATCAATCAGAATTCTCGATATTGGAGTCTGGAGAAGAAAACAACTCCTCCCAACCTGCCTACCAGAGCCAAGAGCTGTCAGTCTAACCCACTCTTCAATTTTATCAGGATTCCACTCTTTGTATATTTTTTCCCCGATAGAATTTAGAAATTTTTTCCTATAAGAGTTATCCTGATAAAGAACCTCGCGAATCTTCTCGGTAATCTTTGACCTTATTGCAGAACTTCTTTGAACTTGTGGAGTCCAAAAAGTACTTTTTTTTATCTCTTTTAGAAGAGAGCCTGCCTTTCCGATTGCAAGCCCAGGCTTTTTTGTTTCTATGACCACAACACTTCTTTGAGGGTCAAAAATTATCTTTGTAAGGTCTGCTTCTTGAGGGATAATCTCGCGAATCTTTTTTTCAGTCTCCTCCTGACTAAGAAGGATTGATTTATCCGCCCTAAGCTCTATTCTTTTCTTTATAGAATTCACAACTTCTTTTACTGCGGCATCTCCCTCCCTTAGAAAATCCCTGTCAGAAGTATAGATGACTATGTTTGCACCTTCAAAAATAGTAGATGCAACTACACCTTGCGGTAATTGATTTTCAATTGTCTTTAAAATGTCCGCCATTTTAGACTTAGTCTTGTTCTTTGTATACTGCTTCCGCTTTTTGTTTTGAAACGTGTTTTATTCCATCTTTGGTTATGGTAAAAATGTCAATTCCAAGGCCCGATGCAGTATCCCTTTCAGAAGAAGATTTTATCGCTTCTGCGGCAAGCTTTATCCCCTGTTCGACTGTGATTCCCTTATGGTATTGCCTTTCTAAAAGCCCAAGTATGTATGGCATTCCTGACGAAAAATTTGCATCAAAGTCTTCTACTTTCATAGTGCTTCCCGCAGGCTCAATAGAGTAAAGCTCAAAAGTTTTATCTTCATTTAACCCTCCAACCATTATACCTGCCATAAAAGGAATCATCGATGGCTGGCGAATGTTCCTGTAAGAAATCAGGGCAACAAGATTTGCGGCTTCTTTTACCGTTGGCCTCCTTTTATCACGCAATTCTTTAAGCTTCAAGTGGGCGCGAACCATTTTTTTCATTAACTCTATATCCGATGCAGTCCCAGTTCCAGATATTACAAGATAATCATTTATCTTTGCAACTTTTTCCTTGTTCTTGTTCATAACTATTCGGCCTCCCGCAGTAGTTTTGCGGTCTCCAGCCATGACAATACCATCCTTACAAACAATACCAACAAGGCTCGTCCCTGTTGTTAAAATGTTCCCATCAAGATTTCCAGCCATTTTAAAATGCGCAGAATTTATAAGACCTCCTATGAAACACTATTTAAAAGCTTTTTGGTTGATTGCCAGTCTCTTTTCAAGCTCCTTTATTTTTTCTCTTATAACTATTGCACGTTCAAAGTCAAGCGAATCTGCAGCCTTCCGCATCTCATCTTCTAAAACAATTATCATATTGGGTATTTGGGCCTTAGGGATGTGCTTGGTATCCTTTACCTCGGTTACTTTTTCTTTTATTGGCTTTCTTATCGTCTTTGGTTTTATGCCGTGTTTTTTATTATATTCAATCTGAATCTTCCGCCTTCTCTCGGTTTCTGCTATCGCTTCCCTCATAGATTTAGTTATTTTATCTGCATAAAGAACCACTC
>RFLO01000014.1 GCA_003693875.1 Candidatus Pacearchaeota archaeon
AATTTAGTCTGAAATATATTTTAGATAAAAGTAGTTTTTATTAAGGGGTTGTTTTTTTGTGGGACTATGCCGAATTATCTTACAGAAGGCGGCCAACTTGTTGCGGGATTTAGTGGTATTGGGAAGTTTCGCGGTAGGAGAGCACATGAGTTAAGTGACGATGAGAGGGCGGTTATTAACTATTTTTTTACAAATGACGATTCCAATGTTTATGCCGTAAAAGACGAAATGCCAATGGAGCTTTGGGCGATGCTTATGGGGCAATATGCCCGAAGCAATCTTACAGCGAAAGAGAGGCTTCTTAAGCTTTTAAGAGATGTTCCGAAAAAAGATCCCTCTGCTAAGACCTTGGAGGAGATAGCAGAGGTTATCCGTTGTGAAGGGGATGTGAAAGCCTCTTTGAAAGCTCACCTTGACCGGGCAGGGAGGTTTATAGAGTCCTATGGAATTGACTACGGGCACGCCTCACTGAGAGATTCGGCTGTTGTTCGTGTCTGTTTTGAAGGAGTTAGTCAGAGAGCCACCAAATTTTTGGAATCTGCCAGAGAAGGCGCGTATCAGGAGCAGTCAACCAGAGCAACTCCTTTTAGAATGGATATGCTTGCAATTCCAACCGAGGTTCGGGGGACCGTTTTTGAGGCAAGGTTTTCAGAGATTGGCAGAAGACTCATAGACCTTTACGAGAAAATATTCTCTGCTTCTTTTGATTATCTTAAGAAAAATTTCGATTATCTCAGAGCGGAGGCAGACAGGAGGATAAGGGAGGAGACGGGAGGCAAATGTATTGGGCTTAATGAGAAAGAATGGAATGATGTTATTCGTTCAAAAGCATTTGACATTGCACGTTTTCTTCTCCCGCAGAATATTACAACCTCTCTTGGAATGACCCTTTGTTTGAGAAGGTTTCAAGACCAACTTACAGAGTGGCAATCTTGCGAGTTTGAAGAGTTAAGGATTCTTGGGATGGCGGCAAGGGTTGAAGCTTCAAAAATTTTTCCTTTTTTGATGAAGTATGGAGGCCCAAGCGAGTTTTATTCGAAGCTTCCGGTGCGTGGAAGGTCTTTGAGCGGAGGGGTTCTTGGAGGAGATTCTTGTCAAGGAGATTATTCTCATCACGAGGTTAGTTCTAAGCTTATAAGCGTTACTCCCGATATTGAGGATATGGTTCTTGCGAGCATTTTGTTTGAAAATCATCGCGGGCATACTTTTGCAGAAATTTTAGAAACTGTCCGAAAGCTTTCTCCTGAAAAGCGTAGGCAGATTGCAAAGAGCCAGTTTGAAGGCAAAAAATCTTTTGAGCTTAATCCAAAGACTACGGAGATTGGCAGTTTTGTTTTTTGTCGCAGATACGATATCGGGGCTTTTCGTGATTTGCAAAGGCAAAGAGGAGATAGGCAAAGAGTTGGGCCTTACAGCACGAATCTTGGGTATCACATGCCAGAAGAAATTTCTTTTTTGGAGGGTGGGCTGGATGAGGATTTTGAGAAAGTTTTAAAAGAGGTTAAGGACCTTCATGATGACCTGAAAAACGAGGAAATGCATTCTGCAGCCCAATATGTTCCAGTTATGGCAAATTTGATTGAGCATGTTGTGACAATGGACCCAAACCAGCTTTTTTATCAGGCTAAACTTCGCTGCCAGCCCGCAGGTGCCGATTCTTATCGAAAGATTGCTTTGCAAGAAATTGAGCAGGGACTTGAGCATCTTCCGGCGTTTAGGGGGCTTATAGACTTTGATTCAACCCCGAAATATCCTCTAAACAGGCTTGTGGAGGCTGTGAATGGAAAAATTCGGAGGGTTTGCAATGGCTAAGGGAAAATTTATTGTTTTTGAAGGGTTGAATGGTTGCGGTAAAAGCACTCAGATGAAGCTTTTTGGCAATTGGCTTTTTGAGCAGAAGCAATCTTTGGGAAGAGAAGCCTTAATCGTCTATACTGCTGAACCTAATGAGGGAATTGATGAGTATGGGAAGCGCGGGAGGGAAATTTTGAGGTCTTCTGAAAGCCCGCGTTCTAAGGGTGATTTAGCGGCAAGCCTTTTTGCAGCCAATAGGAGAACACATGGGGGGCTTATCAGTATTTTAACAGGTAATGGTTATGATGTTTTAAGTAGTAGATACTGGCATTCAAATTTCGCTTATCAGGCAGCCCAAGGCGTTTCTTTTGATGAGATAGCTGAGCTTAACAGGGGTTGTGTTGTTCCAGATATTACTTTTTTTATTGATGTTCCTGTTGAATGGGCTTTGAGTAAAATTCGTGGGCGTGGACAGAAGTTGAAAAAATTTGAAAGAGAAAAAGAATTTTTAGAATCTGTTAGGAAAAATTATTACTTATTATCCAGGACTCTTCCCACTCTTGTGGGAGATGAATCTCTTGTGCAGATTAATGGAGTTGGCAGTGTTGATGAGGTCCATATGAGAATTGTCAAAGCTTACTGCGATTTCTTAAAGAGCCTGGAGGCATGAGTTATTCGGTTTATTTTTAAAGTTTGTTTAGCATTTTTAAGTGATGTTTCCGACGATTACAACAATCTTTAAATATGGGGAAGTTTGATTTTTTTTGCTGCGACAATAAGTTGTGCTTTATTGGTTGTTGTAGCACAATATGTTGGGGTTGTGATGAGGTGCCCTTTTTGCAGCTCAAAAGAAACTCGCGTGGTGGATAAGAGGGATACGCGTGAGCTTGTGAGGCGCAGGAGAGAATGCCTAAAGTGCCTTCGCAGGTTTACGACGTATGAGCACGTTGAGCTTGATTTGAGTGTGATAAAAAAAGATGGTAGAAGAGAACCATTTAGCCGTAAGAAGCTTTACGAAGGAATATCTCGCAGTCTTGAAAAGAGGCCATTTAGCAGCGAGGATGTCCAAGACCTTGTTGGGGAAATTGAATCAAGGATTTATAGAAAGTCAAATGGAAAGGACGTTTCAACAAAAAAAATTGGAGAGATTGTTATGGCTAAACTAAAAAGGATTGATAAGGTAGCATACATTAGGTTTGCTTCGGTGTACCGGGACTTCGAAGATGTTAATGATTTTAAAAAGGAGATTAAGAATCTTTGAAGATGGCAGATGAGTTTGTAGGGCTTGGTAATGTGGTTGGGCAGGGTAAGTCGGAAGTGGTTGAAAGGGGCAGGGTTTTGGGTATGACTTATTCTCCATTGGAATTGAAGGAATTTGACCCTACGCGTCATGTCAGCTATGAAGAAGCTCTTCAGTTGGTTAGTTCTTCTGGTTTGCAAAGAGAAAAGTTATTGAAGGCTGTTGAGGAAGGTTCAATCAGAGTTTATGAGTTTAAGGAGAACTCCCGTTGCAGGGGAGGAAAGTATCTTGATAGAATAGACATTGGAAGGGTTTATTATGTTAAACCATCTAGGATAACTGGGATTAAAGTAGAGCCTTATTTTTCACGTGGTCTTGAAGATCCCTTAGAGGCGGCAGGGCCTTATAAGACGATGCATCTTGAGCTGAAGGATACCAAAGGAAATGTTGTGTTTAAGATGGATGATGCTCTTTTTCCGGAGGAATGGGAAGAAGGGGACGCACTCATTGTTGCTCAAAAGTATTTTTATAGGCCCAATTCAGAGGAGCAAAAGGAAGCTGTTCGGAAGGTCACTGGTTCGGATTATGAGAGGTCACTGGCAGATTTGATAAGGCGTGTTTCTCTCTTTTTTGCTAAACGGGGTTTTGAGTTGGGTTATTTTGACAGCAAGGAATCTGCTGAAAATTTTAGGAGGGAACTTGAGGCTTTGCAGATTGAAAGAAAACTTGCTTTTAACTCCCCCACAAATTTTAATGCAGGTATTTATGATCTTTATGGCATTGAGGGATCTAAAGAAGAGGTATTTATTAGGGGGCCTGATGGCCGTGCCTTAAAAGTTTCTCAAGGAGAGTATGTAAACCCACAATGTCATGCTTGCTTTATTTTAGGATTAAGAGACAGCCTTGAGGGTATACTTGAAAACTGCGTAAACGAAGGAAAGATTTTTAGGTCTGGTAGTGGTGTTGGCAGTAACATAGGCGCATTAAGAGAAAAAGACGCTCTGCTTAGTGGGGGTGGCAAGAGTAGCGGTCCTATTAGCTTTTTAGAAGTTTTTGATAAGAGTGCCGGTTCGATAAAGTCTGGCGGGAAATCAAGGAGAGCTGCCAGGATGACTGTTATGGAAAGCTCCCATCCAGATATCCTGGATTTTGTTGGTTTAAAGGTTCGTGAAGACAGGAAGATGTTGACTCTTCTGCAAGCCGGCTATTCTGGTGGGATGGAAGGGGAGGCGGCATCTACTGTTGGAATGCAAAATACAAATATCTCTGTTAGAATGAAAGATGAGGATTTTGAGAAGGCACTAAATGGTGGAAAGATACAGCTAAGGTCTGTTGTTGATGGAAGTATTGTTGGGGAAGTTGATGCCAATCAGCTTCTTAAGAGGATTTCTTTTGCAGCTTGGAGATGTGGAGATCCAGGAATTCAATATGAAGATAGGATACAGGAAATGCATACATGTAAGAATTCTGGGAGACAAAATGCAACCAATCCTTGTTCTGAATATTTGTTTCTGGACAATACCTCCTGTAATCTTGCTTCGTTAAATTTGACCAGGTTTTGTGATGGGTCCGGAATGTTTGACATTGAGGCATTTAAGCGAGCGGTTAGGCTGTCAGTTATTGCTCAAGATATAGCAAATAATGCTGCTTCCTATCCTGTAAGAGAAATAGCCCAGATTAGCCCAGAGTTTGCAACCATAGGAATCGGTTATGCGAATCTTGGGGACCTCCTTATGAGGAGGGGGATCCCATACGATTCTGAGAAGGGGAGATCTTTGGCAGCATCGATTACTGCTCTTATGACGGGCGAAGCTTATAAGGCTTCTGCAGAACTTGCTAAAGGTCTTGGGCCATTTGTTCACTTTGAGTTTAATAGGGCGCCTATGCTTGAGGTGATAAGGAAGCATAAGGGAAGTTTGGATGATATTGTTGAATTTGATGGGGAGATTGCTAAGATTAAAGAAGCAGCGGAAGAATCCTGGACTGATGCTTTAGAGGCGGGCGAAAGATATGGGTATCGCAATGCTCAGGCCAGCGCTATTGCTCCGACAGGAACAATCTCTTTTTTGATGGGATGTTCTACTACAGGTATTGAACCAAGCTATTCCCTTAGGGCATATAAATCTCTTTCAGGAGGGGGAACTATCCCCATTACCACAAGAGGGGTTCCTGTTGCTTTGAAAAATCTTGGCTATTCTCGCGAGGAAATAGAAGACATACTTGAATATATTTCAAAGAATGACACTGTTGTTGGGGCACCACACATTCGTTCAGAGCATGTTCCTGTTTTTGATACGGCAGTTGGAGACGGGAGAGGCAGAGGCACGCTTTCTTTTGAGTCGCACATAAGGATGCTTGGTGCAGTCCAACCATTTGTTTCTGGAGCAATCTCAAAAACAAACAATCTTCCGCAGCCTGCTACGGTTAAGGATGTTTACGAAGGATTTGTTCTTGGTCATAGGCTTGGTTTGAAGGCTTTAGCAATCTTTAGAGAAAACAGCAAACCCCTGTCTGCACTTAGTCTTGGCGACAAAAGTTTTAAGAAATTTGAACGTGGAGAAAAAGAAGATCTTCCGGCCTGCAGGGAGGCGGTTGAGTGGGAAGTAAATATTGGAGGCTTTCCTCTTCATGTTGTTGTAAGTGAGTATCCTGATGGTAGGCCCGGTCAGTTAGCATTTCTTGCAGCAAAGTCTGGCTCCTCTTTAAAAGGATTACTTGATTCTATGGGTATCTTAGTCTCAAAGGCGCTTAAGAGAGGTGTAAAGCTTGAAGATTTGATTGATTCTTGGAGGGGCCAAGAGATGGAACCAAAGGGGATTGTTAGTGGCCACCCATACATAAAAACTGCCCTTTCTCCACTTGACTTTGCCTGTAAGCTTCTTTCACTTGAATATTTTGGAAGAGTTGAAGAGGCAGATAAAAAGGACGAGGTTAGGTTAGAGGACCTTAGGGGGTATAAGAATGGCTTTATCAAACTAAGAGAGCGGGAAAAATTGGATGAGTGGAGCTTTGAGGATGTTATTTCTGATCCTCTTCTTGGCGGTTTTGTGGAGGAGGAAAATCCAAGGGAGAAGGGCAATGGAACAGTAGTAATTCTAAATAACAAGGAGAATAAATGTCTGGCAAATGGGGGGGGAAATAAAAGAGGTATTTTTTGTTCTAATTGTGGAAGACTCATGAAGCAAATAAGTCCTAATTGTTATGTATGCAGTGCTTGTGGGGACAAGTATGGGGGCTGTGGGATATAATGGCAATCTTAAAGGTAAAGAAATTGTTTGAGGATGCTGTTGTTCCAAGTTATGCTCATGATGGAGATTCTGGCCTTGACCTTTTTTCTTATGGAGATTACGTAATTGGACCAGGGGAAAGAAAGCTTATTTCGACAGGGGTTGCCTTTGAGATTCAAAGGGGTTATGAAGTCCAGATAAGGCCAAGAAGCGGGCTTGCATATAAGAGAGGGGTGACTGTTTTGAATTCTCCTGGAACGATTGATTCTGGGTATAGAGGAGAGATAAAGGTAATACTAATTAACCACGGAGAGGAAGATTTTTATGTTAGGAGAGGGGACAAGATTGCCCAAGCTGTTTTAGCAAAAGTTGAAAGGGCCGAGATAGAGGTAGTATCAGAACTTGAAGATTCTGTTAGAGGAGAAGGAGGGTTTGGAAGTACCGGAGGACATTCTTCCCTTAGAAGTGAGAGTTGATGAATTTTTGGGTTAGGAGTTACTTATTTTTGATTCATACAGCTAATAATTAAGTTTTTAAATTAGGTTAATGAGTTAATCTTAAGGCTCCGTAGCTCAGCCTGGTTAGAGCACTGGCCTTTTAAGCCAGGTGTCGGGGGTTCAAATCCCCTCGGGGCCATTGCGACCCCATGTCAAGAATATATCCATGTTTTTGCCCGAACCACTTAAAAATAATAAAAGACGAAAGGTTTTTAAATGAAGGTTTTCACATTTTTTTAGATAAAAGACTTTCTTAAAAGATGCACGTCCTGCAACCCAAACACGAAAAGTTAAGTCCCGAAGAAACTGAGAAGCTTCTTGAGAAGCTAAATATTTCACTTAGCCAGCTTCCAAAAATTTCTATTGATGATCCTGCAGTGCCAAAGGGGTGCAAGAAAGGAGACGTTTTAAGAATTGAGAGGAAAGGGAGTTTTCCCGAAACCTATTTTCGAGTAGTTGTTTAAGATGAAAGAGCATATCCTTGTTAGGAATTATCTAAGAAATCATTCACTTGTAGAGTCAAATTTGACTTCTTTTAATAATTTTGTTACCAAGAGGATGCAGGAGATAGTAAATGAAATTTCAGAGGCAATTCCGCGCGAGGACTTTGAGATAAAGCTTGGTAAGGTAAGAGTTATGAAGCCCGACATTGTGGAGTCTGATGGTTCGTCCCGACCGATTACTCCAGCAGAGGCAAGACTTAGAAATCTTACTTACTCTGCCCCGGTTTGGATTGAGATGACGATTAGCTATGCTGGTCAGGTAGAGTCTGAGGAGGTTCAACTCGGTAGGATTCCAGTTATGGTTAGAAGCGAAGTTTGCAATCTTTACGGAATGAGCGACGAAGAACTCATAAAAAACTACATAGACCCAAAAGATCCTGGAGGTTATTTTCTGATAAATGGCAACGAAAGGGTTATGGTCATGTCTGAAGACTTAGCCTCAAACCAAGCATTTATAGAATTTAATAAAGCAAAAAACCGCATAATGCTTCGTCTTTTTTCCCAGAGGGGCTCATATAAAATTCCTTTTTCTCTTGTTGAGGGAAACGATGGAATTTTGGAGGTTACATTTTCCCGTTTTAAAGACATTCCAGCAATCATTCTTTTGAAGGCTCTTGGACTTACAAGTGACGCTGAGATTGCAAAACTTGTGGGCAAACAAAACGACAGCCTTATTGTCAATCTTTATGAGTTTGCGAATATCGGAGATGCAAATGAAGCTTTGATGTGGATTGCAGAGAAAAGTTCTTTTCAGGGCACTGCAAAAGAAGTTCTGGACAGAGTTAAAAAAGGAATTGATTCTTATTTTTTCCCACACATTGGAATGAGTAGGTCTGACCGCATAGAGAAGGCAAGGACCCTTTGTAAGTTTATTAAGCAGTTTTATTATGCGAAGGAAAACCCCGAGGAGTCACTTACAGACAAAGACCATTATGCTAATAAAAGGGTAAGACTTTCTGGGGATCTTTTAGCAGATTTGTTCAGGGTGAATATGAATATTCTTGTCCGCGAAATCCAGCATACGCTTCAAAAGACTGTTAAGCGACGACGCTTTTATTCAATCAAGACAATAGCCAAATCAACGCTTTTTACTCATAGAATTGAGTCGGCTATTGCTACGGGTTCATGGATTGGCGAGAAGAAAGGGGTTACACAGAATATGGATAAGAACAATTATTTTGCTGTAATTTCACAGCTTCAGAGGGTTACCTCGACGTTACCGGGAGAGCAGGAAAATTTTGCTGCAAGAACAGTTCATCCAACGCATTATGGGAGATTTTGTCCAATTGAAACTCCTGAAGGAACAGAAATTGGTCTTCGTAAGAATCTTGCTCTTTTAGCTGTTGTATCAACAAGAATTTCAATGGAACATTCTGAGATTTTTAAGGTTCTTAAAACTCTTGGGCTTGGCAGCGAGGGAGAATTTGATGTTTTTTACAATGGCCGTTTTGCAGGTTCCGTTCAAAATCCCAGTGATTTTGTTTTAGCAATTCGGGAGAAACGGAGGGCAGGAGATCTTCCTTTGGAGCTTTCAGTCAAGTATGCTCCATCTCTTGAAACCGTTTTTTTAAACTCAGAATCTGGAAGAGTGCTTAGACCACTCATTGTAGTCGAGGGAGGAAAACCAAAGCTTACTGACGAGCATTTAAGGCTTGTTGAACAGGGAACTCTTTCCTGGAAGGACCTTGTGAAGAAGGGAATAATTGAGTATCTTGATGCAGCAGAAGAGGACGACTGCTATGTTGCTTTGAAGGCGGGAGATTTGACCGAAGAGCACACTCATTTGGAGATTGACAGTATTGACTTGTTTGG